>CAIVHU010000324.1 GCA_903905735.1 uncultured beta proteobacterium | reverse complement strand
GTCGTGCAGGTGCTGCCTGACATGTTGCGAATCCCGCCCTTGCCGATGTGGCTTGTGGTACATCGTGAGATACGCACCAGCCAAATCATGCGTTCGGTCTATGACTTTTTGGCACAGGCACTTCCCAACGCAATTTAGCGCAAGGCTTGTCTGCGATGCGTGCAAGTGAACGCCCGATCTGGAGCAAAACCGAAACCGGGTATGCAGCGTTACGAGTCAGTCACGAGTGCCTGGTATCTGGAAGTCCGATTTCACAATTGTTGATGCCAGAAAGTTGGCGAGCGTGGTGGACTTCAACGTGATCACTGCGATCAGCCAAGATTGCAAGAAGCCCAGTCACAAGAGGTGCCGCGTCCAAGTGCAGGAAGACCATTCCATCGAAACAGAATCGGATTGCCCGCCCGGTTAAAGAAGTGGTGGCCACCATCCAGGCGCGAATACTGGCCCTGGAACGCTCCGCTACACTTTCGGGTCGAGCAGTCGTTCTGGTTTGCATCTGTGGGTCTGATGCATCATGCTTGATCGACCAATTTGAGAGCGGCGTTCCAGCGGTTTGTGTAGCATAAGAATGGGCGAGAAGGATGAATACGAATTTTTCGGATACGGTGCTGGTGCTGAACCACAATGGATTGGGACAGGCCGATACAGCGCTTTCCCACAGGCTGGTTGTAAGCTATTTACGCACGCTGATCGAGTTGGACCAGCTTCCGAAGGCTGTGGTGTTTTATGCCGAAGGGGTCAAATTGATCGCCGAGGGCACACCGTGCCAGAAGGAGCTGGCCGAATTGTCTGCCGCCGGTGTGCCTTTGATCGCTTGCCGGACCTGTCTTGATTTCTATGCCTTGGAGGATCGCGTCGTGGTTGGCGAGATCGGCAATATGCTGCGCATCGTCGAGGCGCAGTTGTCGGCGGCCAAGGTGGTTACGCTTTAGGACACGATGCCGATGTGAGCTGTTCCTTTGCTCATGCCAGCGGTTTTCCATTTTTTTAACGAGCTCCCGGCTAGTTTGGTGGCCCTGCCCATCTGGCCGACCGATCAAACACGATGATGAGTTCTGCCCGCTTTTTTGCACTTCGCTTGCTGCCCGGAGATGATCTGCTGGCTGCGCTTGATGCCTGCGTTGCACGGCGGGGAATCAAGGCGGGCTGGATTTCCGGTGTGGTTGGCAGCCTGAGCCAGGCCGCTTTGCGTTTTGCTGGAGAGCCCGGTGCCACAAAACTCACTGGTGCCTTCGAGATCATCGCACTCTCCGGCACGCTGGACGCCGGGGGCGGGCACTTGCATCTATCGATTGCTGACAATCAAGGGGTGATGCGTGGTGGTCACGTCATGCCCGGATGCATTGTGCGCACCACCTGCGAATTGATTGTTGGCGACCTGGAGAGCATCACCTTCCTGCGCGAGCCCTGTTCCTTGTCCGGTTATGACGAACTCGTCATAACTTCCCGTAATTCCTGATAGAGATCCGTTGATGAACCCAATGTTTTCCACCCGCACCCTGACCCTGATGTCTGCCGGCATCGCCATCAATATGGTGCTCGGTCAGCTTGCCTCCGTGCTCAAACTGCCGATCTTTCTCGACTCCATCGGAACCCTGATTGTTGCGCTGCTGGCCGGCCCTTTGGCCGCGTTTGTCGCCGGGCTCACAACCAACCTGATCTGGGGACTGATCACCAGTCCGGTCGCTGCGGCATTTGCGCCGGTGGCGGCGGTCATCGGTCTGGTTGGTGGCCTATGCGCGCGTCACGGCGGGTTTCGTACATTGCCGCGTGTCTTGCTCTCCAGCCTGCTGATCACGCTGGCCGTGGTGGTGGTGGCAACCCCGATTCGCACCTACCTGTTTGGTGGTGCCACCGGTAGTGGTGCGGATTTCATCGTGGCCTACATGAATGTGCTGGGCAACAATCTGCTCGAATCGGTCGCGCTGACGGTATTCGGTGCCAATCTGGTTGACAAGGTGCTCAGCGCGCTCGTCGCCTGGGTTGTTGTGCGTGGCTTGCCTGAGCGCATTCGTACGCAGTTTCCTGCCGTTGCCGCGGTTCGTTGATCGCTCGCGCACAGGGTTAGCCGTCGAACCGATGCACTGATGCACCCGTTCACCGGTTTGGCACTCATGCTGCCGGCAAGCCTGTTGGCCCTACGGCTCGGTAGTCCAAGCAGCTTGCTGGTTCTGCTGTCCTTGCCCCTGGTATGGATGCTGTCACGGCCACAGGGCTTGAAGCACTTTCGCCAATGGTGCGCAGTTCTGTTGCCTCTGGCGCTGGGACTGCTGCTGGTGCATGGGCACTGGCTGGATGGCTGGCCAGCTACTTGGGGCGGCAGCGTGCAGCATGTAGTCAGCGACAACCGGATCGAGGCACTCTTGCCAATGGCGCGTTTGTGGTTGCGCGTGGCCATCGTTCTGGCATTTGCGATTGTGTGGCTATCAACGACGACGCCTGAGCGGCTCATGCGCGCGCTCTTCGCCAGTCGATTGCCTCCCGGTGCAGCCTATCTGTTGGCGAGCCCGCTCTTGTTGGTCGAACAACTCAAGGCACGACTTGCTGCTGTCTCGCAAGCCCAGGCCGCGCGTGGCGTGGATGTGCATGCGGCGTGGTTCAAACGCTGGCGTAGCCTGCTGGCACTGGCGGTGCCGCTGGTGGTGTGGACGCTTTCTGATGTCGGTGAACGTGCGGCGGCGCTGGATTCGCGCGCCTTTCGCAGCCGGGCACGGCGCACCACACTGGATGCACCGGTTGCCGCTGAATGGGAGCGTGCATTGATGGCGTTCGCTTTGACGAGCGCTCTTCTGATTGCTGGCAGCTTCTTATGGTCTTGATTCGATTTGAACAGGCCAGTCTGACCAGAAACGGTGCGCCCAATGCCACATTGACCGGGCTGACTTTCGACATCGCTGCGGGCGAGACATTGGCCGTGGTTGGCGGCAGCGGCAGCGGCAAGACGACCCTGGCGTGCTGGCTGGCTGGCTGGGTGCCGCATGCCATGTTGGCCAGCGTGAGTGGTGTGGCTTGCATTGACGACATGCCGCTGGCCGGTCAGAGCACGGCGCGGTTGGCAGAACGGGTGCAACTGGTGCAAGCCAGCCCGTACGCGGGTTTGACCGGCTGCGCCTTCAGCGTTGCGGCCGAGGTGGCCTTCGGCCCGGAGAACCTGGGGCTGCCTGAAGCGGAGATTCGCAGTCGGGTAGCCGTCGCGCTCGACTTGTGTGAAGCGAGCGATCTGGCCGCCCGCCAGCCGGCCAGCCTGTCGGGTGGTGAGGCGCAGCGCGTGGCAATCGCAGCCGCACTGGTCATGCAGCCGCAACTCCTGTTACTCGATGAAGCTTTCAGCCGATTGGCTCCGGCGGCAGCCGGACGTTTGTTGGCGCGCTTGTCGGCTTTGACCAACAGCGGCATGGCACTCGTCTTATTTGAAAAGCAGTTCGATTTGGCGGCACGTGTTGCAAGCCGCATCCTGCTTCTGAACGATGGGCGGCAGCAATTGCTGGATAAGCCCGCCGCCGTTTTTGATCAGGCGCTTGATCACGTCCGTGCCAGCGATGCCTTGCGAGCGGCCCAGCGCGCAAGGCGGGCCGGGCTGTGGCGTGCCGGGGTATTGCCACCGCTTGAGGCTGGAGCGGCACCCGCCAGATTTCTGGACGTGTTGCATGGCTGAACCGGCGTTGAATTTTGAGTCGGTATCCTTTGCCTGGGATGCGGCGCATCCTTTGCTCGAAGAGGTTTCGCTGGCGATTGCGCCCAACGAGTGTGTGGCTATGGTGGGGCGCAACGGTGCGGGCAAATCGACCTTGTTCAAACTCGCCTGTGGCCTGCTCAAGCCGGCGCGCGGACGAATCGACGTCGGTGGCTTGCATACCGCCAACGCGCGTGCTCCGCAATTAGCGCGGCAGGTGGCGCTGATGTTCCAGGAACCAGAACGGCAAATCTGCCAGGATCGCGTCGCGGCTGAGGTGGGCTTTGCGCCGCGGCTGGCCGGTCTGGATGCGGGCGAAGTCAGCCGGCGCGTCGCGCATGCGCTCGAAGTTACCGGCTTATCGGACCGAGAAGATGCCCATCCACTGGACCTCAATGCCGGCGAGCGCCGCCTGCTTACTCTGGCTTCGCTTATCGCACAAGACACGGCGCTGATCCTGCTCGACGAACCGACGCGCGACTTTGACGCGCCGCAACTGGAGCGCTTTGAAGCCTGGATGAGCGCGGCGCAACGCGATGGTCGTGCCATGCTCTTCATTAGCCACGATTTTGATTTTGTTGCTCGTCACGCCTGCCGTGTACTTCACCTGAGCGACGGGGTTATCGTCGCCAACGGCCCTGCGCACGAGGTGTTGCGCCATCCAGATTTGCAGGACCATTCGCTGATGGCTGCCCCCACCTTGCCTGCACTATGCCTGGCGCTGAATTTGCCTGTTTGCGCTCAACTCGACGCGTTTGAACAGCAGTGGCGGGAACGATTTCGTTAGACATTTGCGTAACCTCAAAGTCCAAAGTCCAAAGCCCACTGTTCATTTACTTTCACAACAACGCCCATGTCACCTGTCGCGCTTTCCAGTTTGCCAAATCGCCAAATCGGTGCCCTTGCTTTTCCGGACTCCGCAGACAAACCCATTTTGGTGACCTTGAACAACCGCTCAAACGACACCAAAGTAATCGGGTGGGTGTGGCCGATGGCATGCTCAACCGCACCTTTCGAATAAGCAGCCAACTACAGACGATCAGCTCGATCCGTATAAGGTTTTTCGAGTCACCCACCCCTTTCATCCGCTCTATGGACGAGAGTTTGTTCTGATTGAACGGCGTAGCGCTTGGGGAGAGGAGCGCGTTTACTTTCAAGATGACAGTGGGCGTCTGCGGCGTATTGCTGCGGCCTGGACCAATGTGGCTGGGCCAGATCCGTTCGATATGGTGTCCGGGGGGCGCTCGCATTTCCGGATCGATGATCTCTTGCAACTGGTTGCTTTGATTGAACGCCACAACGCGTCCAAGCGCCTGTCCAAGGTCCCACATTGCCATCCTTCAGTGTCAAGTAAATAATGTCATTGATGTTAAGTAAAATATGCC
>CAIVHU010000323.1 GCA_903905735.1 uncultured beta proteobacterium | reverse complement strand
GTCAGTGTTCAGTATCGGGTGGTCATTCATGATGCCTTGTTCGGTGGACCGCGAGGCAAAACACCTGTTGTGAAAGACTCAATACGCACCATCTGACCCTTGCCGCAATGCGGGCAGTCACGCAGTGACAGCCCCGTCAGAAGCTGATATCCTCATTGAAGGCAGCCGACTTCGACGTGGCGTTCTATCCGGCGGCCATGGTCCTCTATGGGGTCTGACAGAGGAGGCCGCATCGGTCTCCATAATCGATGCAATGATCGCCGCCGGAGAACCGGTTGCGGCAGTTTGCCATGCACCAGGCGAGCTCCGAGATGCCAAAGCGCCCGATGGCCAGGCGCTGGTACAAGATAAGAATGTGACCAGCTTTAGTAACATGGAAGAAGCTGCTGCCGGTTTGACGAAGGTCGTTCCATTTCTGGTCGAAGTCATGCTCAAGGAGCACGGAGGCAAGTTTTCCAAAGCAGCTGACTGGCTACCGTATGTTGTCGTCGACGGCCTGCTGATCGCTGGCCAGAACCCGGCTTCTTCATTGCCTGCTGCAAAAGCGCTGCTGGCAAGACTTCGCCCTTTCTAGACCGGCTTTAGCCTCGGTGTGTTGTCCACAGAAATACCAAAAGGCCATGGAAGTGAACGACAGAACTTCAGTTTGAAGGTTCACCGCTATGGGCACGTTGAAGTCAACCACGCACGACAGCTAGCTGGAGTTGAACTGGACAACATGACGGTAAGTTCGACACACGCAGCAGGCTGTGACCTTGACGAGGATCTGGCCCGGTCCGTATTGCTGGTCGGGCAGTTCTGTCAACTTCAGTGACCAGCCCAGTTGATTCAACCCCATCGCGGGGATCGCACGCCTTCAGTTCCCGTCGTTGAAGCCTGAAGAAGCATGCGAGCCATCGCAAAACGGTTTGTTGTTGGACGCACCACAACGGCACAGCGCAACGCGGTTGCGAACCTCATAAGCGCTGCCTTCTGCACTGAGAACTTCGACGCCGCCGCGCACCCACAGTGGCCCACTGACACCCTTGACAGTGTCCTGCACCAGACCGATGGACGGTTCGAAGTGCGGCTCGACAGTGTGGCCGCCGGATGGCGACTGCGCACGCTGACGGACGCGCAACCGGCCACCTGGACAATCACCGACCTGCTGCTCAACCAGTCGGGCCACAGCGGGCTGGTCGCTTTCAAGCACCAGGCGCCATACTTGGCCTTTAGGGTCACAGAAGCGCGCAAATGCGCACAGTGTCTGCGCGTCGTCGAGAACTAGGGTGGGACCCTCGATGTGCTCGGCCTGCACGTCGTAGGGCTCGCGGCTCGCCGTTTCCGTCCCATCGAAGCCGATGCGCTGATGCGCGCCGTCACAGAACGGTTTATTGGCAGACTGCCCGCAGCGGCACAAGGCGTAGTTGCCCGTGGTTGGCACTGCGACATCCTTGCCTTGCCGCCAGGAGACTGATTCACCTTGTGCGTTGGTGACGATGTGCTGGTGGGTCAAAGGCATTGCGCCCTGCACGACATAGGGTCCGTCAACGGTGATGGTGATCTTATTCATGTTGTAATTTGGATTGAGAGGTCATTCAAGTTGCACACAGAAATCGAGGAGCTGGTGTTCATAACTTGGGTGCTTTTTTGGCTAAGGTTTCGGATTTATGAGCAAGACTTGCGGTCGAAGGCAGTTGGAGCCCTTGAGGCGCGTGGCTCATCATTTGTCGGCGCATATAGATCTTGTCGCGTCAGCGGCAGCGAGGTCTCGTCCCCGCGCCGCGTGGCGAGAATCTGGTAAACGCCTGTGCCACCTGCCTCGAACTCCAGCGCGCACGCGGCCATGTAGAGGCGCCAGACCCGGAAGGTCGGCTCATCGACCTCCCGCAATGCCGCATCACGGCTCGCATCCAGCCGCTTCACCCAATGGCGCAGGGTCAGCGCGTAGTGCCGACGCAGCGCCTCGACGTCCTGGATCTCGAAGCCGGCACGCTCCATGCCGAGCTGGATATTGCTGACGCAGTCGAACTCGCCATCTGGAAACACATAGCGGTTGATGAACTCGGTGGCGACAGTGTGGTTCCAGCCCTCCTCGTCATGGGTGATGCCGTGGTTCAGGAACAGACCGCCAGGACGCAGCACGCGCTGGACGACCCCCAAGTAGGTCGGCATGTTGGCCAGGCCCACGTGCTCGAACATACCGATACTCGACACCTTGTCATACAGCGCCTCACCCTGCAGATCGCGGTAGTCGCGCAGTTCGACGCTCACCAGATCCTGCAAGCCTTCCTCGGCAATGCGTTGCCGTGCAAAGTCATGCTGCTCCCGGCTGAGCGTGATGCCATGTGCGCGCACGCCATAGTGCCTGGCGGCCCAGCAGACCAGCGCGCCCCAGCCGCAGCCGATGTCGAGCAGGCGCTCGTCGGGCTGTAGGCGCAGCTTACGGCAGATGTGCTCCAGCTTGTTGCGCTGCGCTTGGTCCAGCGTGTCGCCGGGCGTTTCAAAATACGCGCAGGAGTAGACCCGCTCGGCGTCCAGCCACAGCGCATAGAAGGCATTGGACACGTCGTAGTGGAAGGCGATGGCCCGCTGGTCGGACTGGCGCGTGTGTTGTCTGGAAAAGCGCTGAGCCAGGCGTGTGAGCAAGGACCCAGCCCGCGCAGGCTGCGCGCGCGACGGCAGTCGCCAGGCATCCAGCAGCAGCCCCAGTTTGTCGCGCCAGGTCAATGCCAGTCCTTCGAAGTGGCCTTTAAGGGCCAGCGCGCTGTAAAGATCGCCCTCCACGTCCAACTGCCCACGGAAGTAGGCGTCCGCAAGCGGCACCGGACCGCGCGCGGTCACGAGCCGACGCAGCAGCATCGGGTCGCGCAGCACCAGCGTGAAGCTTGCGGGCCCCTGACCCAAGCGATGGGAGCTTCCATTCCAGAGGCGCAGGTCGGCGCCGACCACGAGCCCATGCAGCAGACGGCTCAGGATGCGCAGGGCAGCCTCGGCATGGACATTCGACGCCCCGGATGATGGGAGGGTCGCGTCCATCATTCACTCGCCAGCTGAATGACCAGCTTGCCGAAGTTCTTGCCCTTGAGCAACCCGATAAAAGCCTCAGGCGCATTCTCAAGGCCAAAAACAATGTCCTCGCGGGATTTCACCTGGCCATCCTCCAACCAGGGGCGCATGGCCGCTAGAAACTCCAGGTAGCGGGGAGCGTAGTCATCGAAGATGATGAAGCCCTGCATCTTGATGCGCTTGCGCAGCAGCGTGCCGATCAGCTGGTCGCGCCGGTCTGGACCACTTGGCGCTGCCGTTTCGTTGTACATGGCAATCAGCCCGCACACCGGGACACGTGCGCGTGCATTGAGCAGTGGCAGCACCGCGTCGAATACCTTCCCGCCGACATTCTCGAAATAGACATCAATGCCGTTGGGACAGACCGCTGCGAGCTGCTGTGCAAAGTGATCGCTGTGGTGGTCCACACAGTGGTCAAAGCCCAGTTCATCAACCACATAGCGGCATTTTTTTGACCCGCCCGCGATGCCCACCACGCTGCAGCCCTTGATTTTGGCAATCTGCCCGACCACCGAACCAACTGCACCGCTGGCTGCTGCGACGACGACGGTTTCGCCCGCCACCGGACTTCCGATGTCGAGCAGGCCCATATAAGCGGTAAAGCCGGTCATGCCCAGAACACCGAGCGCGCGTGCTGGGTGGGGTTCGTCGTTTTCGAGCAAGGTCAGGCCCTTGCCATCGGACAGGGCATAGTCCTGCCAGCCGGCGTACCCCAGCACCCGTTCACCCACTTTGAAGTTGGCGTTACGCGACGCCTCCACGTGCGACACCGTGCCGCCAACCATCACATCGCCTATGGTCACCGGCGCAGCGTAGGACGGGTTGTCGCTCATGCGTCCGCGCATATAAGGGTCCAATGACAGGTATAACGTGCGCAGTAAGACTTGGCCAGCCTGCGGTTGTGGTACCGGGGTGGTCTCCATCCGAAAGTCTTCGTTCGTTGGTGCCCCGACCGGGCGTTTGTTCAAAA
This sequence comes from uncultured beta proteobacterium, assembly GCA_903905735.1. Lineage (GTDB taxonomy): Bacteria > Pseudomonadota > Gammaproteobacteria > Burkholderiales > Burkholderiaceae_C > Rhodoferax. Next base: position 5,848 of record CAIVHU010000323.1, on the reverse strand, counting down.
CGATGCGACGATTGACTGTGGTGTTTTGTGACATGAAACCAACTTTCTAAGGCTGCAAAAATTCGTATTGAACATATCTGCTGGGAGCGCAATGGTCTGTGCGCCAGGCAACAAGACTTCATGCGCACCGATGTGCATGCAATTTGGGTAGTTATGCCTGCATGGGGCTGAGGTGGAGGCTCCTCGCAGCACCCACCCGCAGTAAGACCATTTGCTACCGCTCATGTTTGCGGTTGATTCGAAGCGGCCAGGTACGGTGGCGCACAGACGCTGCTGACCTGCGGCGCTTTCAATCAAAAGGTGAATAGGTCGAGCCCGGCAACTGGCACTGGTCACAGCTGTTTTATCCACGTCAATGGCGCTTCTTCATGAAAAAACTCTCTCCATCCTTTCGCTCGCCTTGGCTGGTGCTTTCGTCATTGCCATTCCTGCAACCGCCCAGGTCGCTGGCGGCACCACCACCATGGGAATCAGCGTTGTTGAATCCACCCAGTTTGCGCTGGCCTGAAGTGTCAAGAAATCTCTGCTGGGCAAGACCATCGACAACGAGTCGGGCCAAAAGGTCGGCAAGGTGTCGGACATCATCTTGCACCAGCTCAACCAGGCCACGGCGATCCGTAAGCGGAAGTTTGAAGCCAGCGTGAATGCCGCCACCGCCGGGCTGCGCAATTCCATCGGCAGCGCCAAAGGCTAAGCGCTGCTTCACTTGCCAGAACCTTCTCAACCTTCAACAGGAAATGATATGAACAAAATGCTGATAGCCATATTCGACAACGAAAAAGCAGCACACGCGGGCTTGCAGGCGCTACGCCGCTTGCATGCGGATGGCGACATCACGCTCTATGCATCGGGGGTGATTGCCAAGGACGCAGCAGGCAAGGTCAGCGTCAAGGAAGCTGCGGGTCAGGGGCCGGTGGGCACCGGGGTCGGTCTGGCGGTGGGCAGCCTGATTGGTCTGCTGGGTGGTCCGGTGGGCGTGGTGGTGGGTGCTGCCACTGGCACGATGGTCGGTGCCGTGCGCGACTTTTGGGTCGCTGGCGTGGGCTTGGACTTTGTCCAAGAAGCCGAGATATCCCTGCTACCCGACAAAGTAGCCCTGGTGGCCGAGATTGAAGAAGAGTGGGTGATCCCGGTGGATTCGGCGCTGGAGGCCGTGGGTGCTCAGGTTTTCCGGGGCACGCGCAGCGAAGTCGCAGAAGCCCAATACGACCACGACATTGCCGCCTTCAAGTCCGAAATCGACGAACTCGAAGAAGAGGCGAAAGAAGCCAGTGGCAACGCCAAGATGAAGCTGCAGGCCAAGCTGGCCAAGGCGCATATCAGCCTTGAAAGCGCGGTGGAGCGCGCCAAACAACGCGCCCAGACGCTCAAAAGCGAGGCCGAAGCCAAGGCCGAGTCGCTCAAAATGCAGTTGAACCAGGTGGCGGACAACGCCAAAAGCCGACTGGAAGATCGAATCCAGCGCGTCAAGCGTGCCTATCACGCGCGTGGTTCCAAATTGGCGCAGGCCTGGGAACTGACCAAGGAAGCGTTGGTGGGCTGAAGACGAGTTGGTCAGGCACTCAGACTTCAGTGTTGAGCTTTTATGAAAGCCATCGTTGTGGCACATGTACCCCTGGGTTATGGCCACCTGACATCGTCTCTCAAAGCTCAATGGTGGCGGCTGCTGTTGCTACTGGCACTGCAGTTGGCGCAGGCGATGGCCATGTTGGCGCTGCCGCACTTGAGTGCCGATGTGATCGACTTGGGTGTGGCGCACGCAGACCGACCCTATGTGATGCGTCTGGGTGCGTTAATGCTGGTGGTTTCTCTGGCGCAGGTGGCGCTGGCAGTGGGCGCAACTTGGCTGGGGACGCGCTTGGCATTTGGTTATGGCCGTGAATTGCGCACCCGTGTGTTTGCCCATGTTCAAGGTTTTTCGCTGCATGAGGTGAACCGTTTTGGCACGCCCTCGCTGATCACTCGCACCACCAATGACGTACAGCAGTTGCAAACCGGCCTGCTGATGGTCCTGACAATGATTGTGAGCGCGCCGCTGATGGCGGTGGGTGGCGTAATCATGGCTGTGCATCAGGACGCGGGCCTGTCGGCGCTGCTGGCGGTCAGTATTCCGGTGATGATGGCCGCTGTGGCGTTATTGATGTCGCGCACAATTCCCTTCTTTCGCACGATGCAGGGTCAGATTGACCGTGTCAACCAGATCCTGCGTGAACAGATCACCGGTTTGCCTGTAATTCGCGCCTTTGTGCGCGACAGTGCTGAGCGAGCGCGTTTTGCCGTGGCCAATGATGCCCTGACAGACACCGCCTTACATACCGGCAGGCTGATGGCTGGCATGATTCCGATGGCGGTCACCATCATGCAATGGTCCACCGTGGCACTGGTGTGGTTGGCGGCCGGGCGCATTGGCGCAGGCACTTTGCAGGTAGGTTCGCTGGTGGCTTTTCTGGCCTACGTAGCACAAATCCTGATGTCGGTGATGATGGCGGCGTTGCTTTTTGCCATTGTGCCGCGGGCTTTGGTTTGTGCTCGCCGGGTGGAAGAAGTCTTGTCCACGCCGTCGTCGGTGTGTGAGCCAGTTGCAGCGAAGGAACTACCCGCGGTTCCAAGCATGAAGGGTCCGACAAGTGCTGGTGTGGTCTTCAAGAACGTCAGCTTCCAATACCCCGGCGCAGCGGGACCAGCGTTGCGTGACATCAATTTGCACATCGCTGCCGGGCAGACAGTGGCCGTGATCGGGGCCACGGGTTCGGGCAAGTCGACCCTGCTGAATCTGATACCTCGCCTGTTTGATGTGACTGGTGGCAATGTGACGGTGGATGGTATTGATGTGCGTGACCTGTCGCTGCACAGCCTGTGGGGGAGCATCGGACTGGTGCCGCAGCAGGCCTATTTGTTCACTGGTAGCGTCGCCAGCAACTTGCGCTTTGGCAAGCCAGATGCCAGTGACGCAGAACTCTGGCAAGCGCTCGATACCGCCCAGGCCAGTGAATTTGTCAAGCTGCTGCCGCAAGGTCTGCAAACGCCGGTGGTGCAGGGCGGGGGCAATTTTTCTGGCGGGCAACGTCAGCGCCTGACCATCGCGCGAGCGCTGGTTGGCAAGCCACGCCTGTTTCTGTTTGACGATAGTTTTTCCGCGCTGGACTATGCTACTGACGCGCGTTTGCGTGCGGCGCTGCGTGCGCAGAAACAAGGCGCGGCGATGTTGCTGGTGGGGCAGCGAGTCAGCTCTCTGCAGGACGCCGATGTGATCGTGGTGCTGGATGGTGGCGCCATTATCGGCACTGGCACGCACAAGGAACTGTTGGCGCAGTGCCCTACCTACCGCGACATTGTTGATTCACAACGCGCCAGCGAGGAACTGGTGTGAGCCCGCGCGGTATGCCGGGCGCCGGGCCGGGTGCGGGTGCGCACGTGCGCAACTGGGGTGGCACGCTGCGCCGCCTGCTGAAATTGCTAGCGGCACAGCCGACCAAGCTGGTAGTTATCCTGAGCGCAACCGTGATCAGCGTGGTGTTACACGTCGTTGGTCCGTGGCAACTTGGGCGCGCTACCGACATGATTTATGCTGCTGCCACCAGCCACAACACCATCGACCAAGCGCAACTGGCCTGGTTGCTGGTGGGGGTGGCCGCGCTGTACGCAGGGTCTTCCGCGTTGAATTGGTGGCAAGCCTGGCTCAGCACCAATTTGCTGCAAGGCATTGTTCGCAACCTGCGCCAGCAAACCGAGAACAAGCTGGCCCGCCTGCCGCTGGCCTGGTTTGACCAGCAACCGCATGGCGAGGTGCTGAGTCGTGTCACCAACGACATCGACAACGTCAGCCAGAGCTTGCAGCAGTTGCTCAGCCAGATGTTGATGTCGGTGCTGAACCTGATCGGGGTGCTGACGATGATGCTGTATTTGTCACCCACCCTGACGCTGATCGCCGTGCTGGCAGTAGCAGCCTCGTTCGGACTGGCCGGACTTCTCACCATGAGGTCACAGCCCAACTTCAGCGAGCAGTGGCGTAGTACCGGTGCACTCAACGGCGAGATTGAGGAAGACTACACCGGTCACACGCTGATCAAGGTGTTCAACCACCAGGCAGCAGCCAGTGCACAGTTTGAGCGCGATAACCAGAATCTGTTTCACAGCAGTTTTGTCGCGCAAGCTGTGTCGGGTGCGGTGCAACCAGGCATATTGTTCATCGGCAACCTGGTGTTTACCGGCATTGCCATCGTTGGCGGTTTGAGTGTGATGCGCGGCCAGGTCACGCTGGGCCTGCTGCAGGCTTTTGTGCAGTATTCGCGCCAGCTGACCCAGCCGCTGTCGCAGATGTCGAGCATGACGGGCAGCACCCAGTCAGGGCTGGCTTCCATTGAGCGGGTGTTTGAACTGCTGGATGCGCCCGAACTGAGCCCCGAGATGGAAACGCCACTGCAGACATCTGAACCCGCACAGAGGGCCGCGCCCCAGGGCCATATCGCTTTCGAGGCAGTGACTTTTCGCTACCGGCCAGACCAGCCGTTGTTTGAGAACGTCAACCTGCAGGCGCTGCCCGGGCAAACGGTGGCTATCGTTGGCCCCACGGGTGCGGGAAAAACCACGCTGATGAACTTGCTGCTGCGCTTTTACGAGGTGGACTCTGGCTGCATCCGCTTTGATGGTGTGGACGTCCGCACTTTGACGCGAGAGGCACTGCGTAGTCATTTTGGCGTGGTTCCACAAGAAACATGGCTGTTTTCAGCCAGCATCCGCGACAACATTGCGTATGGACATGCCGCAGCCACCCCGGCCGAGGTGATCGCTGCAGCCACCGCCTGCCATGTGGACGAGTTTGTGCGCCTGCTGCCCGCAGGTTACGACACGCTGATCGACGAGAATGGGGGCAGCCTGAGTGCGGGGCAACAACAGTTGTTGACCATCGCCCGCGCGTTCATTGCACAGCCGCTGGTGCTGATCCTGGACGAAGCCACCAGTTCGGTCGACACCCGTACCGAGCGCCTGGTGCAGCAAGCCATGGCGCGCCTGCGTGCCGGGCGTACTAGCTTTGTCATTGCGCACCGGTTGTCAACGATTCTGGATGCGGACACGATTGCCTACATGGAAAACGGCAACGTGGTGGAGCAGGGCAATCACGCGGCGCTGATGCAGGCTCGGGGGCGCTACTGGAAGTTGTATGAGTCACAGTTTTCGCATGGTACTGGCGAAAGCTGAGGATTGGCGACCAGGAACTCGACTGCCTCTTTGGCGCTAATTTATTTGCCGCCGCGACTTTTTCGTCAGCTGTGTCACGTGGGCCAGTCCGACGACTCCGATGATCGGCGGCGATGGAGGCGCCCTGCTGCGCAACCAACAAAGCGGGGCCCTGCAAAACGGACTTCCATTGGTTCACTACCGTGTCTGTTGTTCGCACGACCGACATGGCAGAGCCAATCCGCTCGATGGAACTAGGTTACCCAAACTTGAGTATGGTGATTCGATCGTCAAAATCGCAGTTACTTGCCAAAACATCTGCAATGTCGGTTCCGCCACTTTGTTGTCGGCAAATTACTTTTATCGCGAATCCTGCTTCAGAACACACTGCCAAGCACCACAAATGGATTTCGACCGACCGTGAATTGGATACCCGAAAGCTGCCCGTCGTGAGTGACTGGAATCGCTGCCTATGCACAGTTTGAAACTATGAACAGTTGGCCGAGTAGATTAACCTGCTGCCCAGCGCAGGGGATCTAAAGTGCTGGACAAGGTCTCTCCATAGTTACAGCGCCTGAAGGAACTGCATCAATGCGTCAGGTGGCACAAAGCGGTGCATTTTGGTATCAGGATCTTGAAGGCATGCCAGCGCTTTCTCCTTCATTGCCAG
>CAIVHU010000322.1 GCA_903905735.1 uncultured beta proteobacterium | reverse complement strand
CACGGCATTTGTCCTGATCGATCAGCACAATGCCGTCTTCTTCGCGCTTGTAGATGCTGCCCGACGGGCACGATGCCACGCACGCCGGGTTCAGGCAGTGTTCGCACAGGCGCGGCAGATACATCATGAAGGTGTTTTCGAACTGGCCGTAGATGTCTTTCTGGATGTCGTCAAAGTTCTTGTCCTTGCTGCGCTTGGAGAACTCCCCACCCAGAATTTCCTCCCAGTTGGGACCCCATTCGATTTTTTCCATGCGCTGGCCGGTGATCAGGCTGCGCGGTCGGGCGGTCGGCACCGCTTTCGATTCGGGCGCCGACTGCAGATGCGCATAGTCAAAGGTGAAAGGCTCGTAATAGTCGTCAATTTCCGGCAGGTTCGGATTGGCGAAGATGCGCATCAGCAGCTTCCATTTGGCACCCTGACGCGGCTCGATCTTGCCGTCACCCTTGCGCACCCAGCCGCCATTCCATTTGTCCTGGTTTTCCCACTCTTTGGGGTAACCGATGCCGGGTTTGGTCTCCACGTTGTTGAACCAGGCGTATTCCATGCCGGGGCGGCTGGTCCAGACGTTTTTGCAGGTCACCGAACAAGTGTGGCAACCAATGCACTTGTCCAGATTGAGAACCATGCCAATTTGTGCACGTATTTTCATGAGGGTTCTCCTTAGGCCTGGGTCGCGGTGGGTGTCAGGGCCGAGTCTTCGCCGTCGAGCCAGTCCACCTTGTTCATCTTGCGCAGCACCACGAATTCATCGCGGTTGCTGCCGATCGTTCCGTAATAGTTGAAGCCGTAGCTGAACTGGGCGTAACCCCCGATCATGTGCGTGGGCTTGGGCACGACACGCGTGACCGAGTTGTGGATGCCGCCACGCCCGCCAGTGATCTCGGAGCCGGGTATGTTCACCAGTTTTTCCTGGGCGTGGTACATCAGGCACATGCCGTTCTTGACGCGCTGGCTGACCACCGCGCGGGCCGTGAGGGCACCGTTCAGGTTGAAGAGTTCAATCCAGTCGTTGTCCACAATGCCGGCACTCTTGGCGTCATCTTCACTGATCCAGACGATCGGCCCACCGCGACTCAAGGTCAACATGTGCAGGTTGTCGCTGTAGGTGGAGTGGATACCCCACTTCTGGTGCGGTGTGATGAAGTTCAACGCAATTTCGATGTTGCCGTTGGGTTTGAGGTTCTGCATGGCACTGGTGGACTTCAAGTCAATCGGTGGACGGTAGCTGGTGAAGCCTTCACCAAAAGCCGTCATCCACGGATGGTCCATGTAAAACTGCTGACGCCCTGTCAGGGTGCGCCATGGGATGAACTCATGCACGTTGGTGTAGCCCGCGTTGTATGAGACTGTCTCGGACTCGATGCCACTCCAGGTGGGCGAGCTGATGATCTTGCGCGGCTGTGCCTGAATGTCCCGGAAGCGGATTTTTTCGTCTTCGCGGTGAATCGCCAGATGGGTGTGATCCAGCCCAGTCTGTTTGCCCAAGGCTTGCCACGCCTTGACGGCCACGTGACCATTGGTTTCAGGCGCCAACTGCATGATCATTTCGCAGGCATCAATATCGGTGTCGATCTTTGGCATGCCACAGGTCACACCCGGATCGGTCACGAGACCATTGAGCTCCCCAAGCTGCTTGACTTCGGTTTGCGTGTTCCAGCCAATGCCTTTACCGCCGTTGCCGATCTTGTTCATGAGCGGGCCCACCGCTGTGAACAGTTTGTAAACGTTGGGGTAGTCACGCTCCACCACGGTCATGCTCGGAGCGGTTTTACCGGGTATCAGGTCAATCTCGCCCAGCTTCCAGTCTTGCACACCGAAGGGTTGCGCCATCTCGGCCGGGGTGTCATGCATGATCGGGGTGAGCACCATGTCACGCTCAATCCCCAGGTGGCCGACGCACAGCTCGCTGAATTTTTTGGCAAACCCCTTGTAGATATCCCAGTCACTGCGTGACTGCCAGGCCGGATCCACCGCGACCGACAGCGGGTGAATGAACGGATGCATGTCACTGGTGTTCAGATCGTTCTTTTCATACCAGGTTGCCGTGGGTAGCACGATGTCCGAATACAGGCAGGTGGTGCTCATGCGAAAGTCCAGCGCCACAACCAGGTCCAGCTTGCCTTCAGGTGCCTTGTCATGCCACACCACCTCTTTGGGCCGGGCCTCTTCGGTGCCCAAATCCTTGCCCTGCACGCCGTGCGTAGTGCCCAACAGGTGCTTGAGAAAGTATTCATGACCCTTGCCGCTGGAACCCAAGATATTGGAGCGCCAGACGAACAGGTTGCGCGGCCAGTTGTCGGGGTGATCGGGGTCCTCGCAGCTCATGAGCTGGCTGCCGTCTTTCAGCCCTTTGACCAGGTAGTCCTTGGGCTCCATACCGGCCGCAACCGCATCGCGCACCAATTGCAGCGGGTTAACCTTGAGCTGTGGCGCACTGGGCAACCAGCCCATGCGCTCGGCGCGCACGTTGTAGTCGATCATGGTGCCGCCAAACTTGGACTTGTCAGCCAGCGGCGACAGGATCTCTTCCACGCCGACTTTTTCGTAACGCCATTGATCGGTATGGGCGTAGAAAAAGCTGGTGCCGTTCATCTGCCGGGGCGGACGAATCCAGTCCAGCGCAAACGCCAGCGCGGTCCAGCCGGTTTGCGGGCGAAGTTTTTCCTGCCCCACATAGTGCGACCAGCCACCGCCAGACTGGCCAATACAACCACACATCATCAGCATGTTGATGACGCCGCGGTAGTTCATGTCGGCGTGGAACCAGTGGTTGACACCTGCGCCAATGATGACCATGGACTTGCCGTGGGTCTTGTCAGCGTTTTCGGCGAACTGGTGCGCCACGGTGATGATTTGCTCACGTGGTGTGCCGGTAATGCGTTCCTGCCAGGCCGGGGTGTATGGCGTGTCGTCGTTGAAGTCCCTGGCGGCCATTTCGTCGGGCAGACCGCGCGCGACACCGTAGTTGGCCACTTGCAGGTCAAACACCGTGGCAATCAGGGCATCACGTTTGTCGCCTTCCTTGCCCAGCGAAATACGCTGCACCGGCACCGTGCGTACCAGCACATTGTTGGCAGCGTCGCCCGTGGCGTTGTTGGGAAAGTGCTCGGACTCAATGCCACCAAAGTAAGGGAATCCGACCCGGGCGGTTTCTGAGCTGGCCTGCTCACCTTCCATGACCGTGAGCTTGAGTTTGACTTCGGTGCCATGGCGCGCTTCCTTGGCCTCCAGGTTCCATTGGCCCTGGTCGGCACGGCCGTCGGCCCCCCAACGAAAACCAATGGCACCGTTGGGCAGCACCACTTTACCGCTCATGTCCAGCGCCACGGTTTTCCACTCGGGGTTGTTGGCCGCACCGAGCTTGCCGTTGAAGTCAGATGCGCGCACATAACGGTCCGGCACCATGACGACTTCACCGCTGGGCAGGGTTTGTTCTTTAAGCATCACCAGCATCGGCATGTCGGTGAAACGCCGGACATAGTTGTCGAAGTATTCACTGCGCGGCTTGCCGCCGTCGGGGAAGTAAAACTCCTTCAGAATCACATGGCCCATGGCCATGGCCACGGCTGCATCGGTGCCCTGCTTGGGTTTCATCCAGATGTCGGACAGCTTGGCCACTTCCGAATAATCCGGCGTGATGGCCACCGTCTTGGTACCTTTGTAGCGCACCTCGGTGAAGAAGTGTGCATCAGGCGTGCGCGTCTGCGGCACGTTGGAGCCCCAGGCAATGATGTAGCTGGAGTTGTACCAGTCTGCCGACTCGGGCACGTCGGTTTGCTCGCCCCAGACTTGCGGGCTGGAGGGAGGCAGATCGCAATACCAGTCGTAAAAGCTCAGCGGCACGCCACCGATCAGGTTCAGATAACGGCTACCAGCGGCATAAGAGACCATCGACATCGCAGGAATGGGCGAGAACCCGATCACGCGGTCCGGGCCATGCTGCTTGATGGTGTAAATGTTGGCCGCTGCCACCATTTCATTGGCTTCATCCCAGCTTGAACGCACAAAGCCACCCATGCCACGCAGGCTTTGGTAACTCTTGCGCTTCTCATCCGACTGGGCAATGGCGGCCCAGGCCTCCACCGGTGCCATGGTTTGCCGGGCTTCGCGCCAGAGTTTCAGCAAGCGGCCACGAATCATCGGGTACTTGACGCGGTTGGCGCTGTAGAGGTACCAGCTGTAGCTGGCACCCCGCGCGCAGCCGCGCGGCTCATGGTTGGGCATGTCCCAGCGGGTGCGCGGGTAATCGGTCTGCTGGGTTTCCCAGGTGACGATGCCGCCTTTGACGTAAATTTTCCAGGAGCATGAACCGGTGCAGTTCACGCCGTGGGTGGAGCGCACGATCTTGTCATGCGCCCAGCGGTCACGGTAGGCGGCTTCCCAGGTGCGGTCTTCACCGGTGGTGACACCATGGTCACCCGAAAAAGATTCCCGGGGTTGCGAAAAGTAGGTGAGTCGGTCCAGAAAGTGGCTCATGGTTTACCTCGTTGGAAATTTAATAAAAACAGGCTCTAGCCCTTATGTAACTATCTCAAGTCACTATCAAAAAAGTAGTAATTGAAATCAATGACTAACGCTGAAAGAATGCACAAGGTGGCAGTGATGACAAAGACCACGACTCTTGCCATGTCGAAAATGAGCATCAAAATCCAACGTGACACCATAAGGGTGGTGCCATGTTTCAGAGCCGGGTCGTTGTTTTTGAAGTGCATGCTTTTTTTTATGGGTTCTTGATCTCAGCGCCTGCGCGCAGGTAAAACCACCAATTCAGCACCAGACAAAGGGCGTAGAAAACTGCGAAGCCGTACATCGCCATCTGCGGTGTGCCCAGCTTGATCTGCTGACCAATCACCACCGGCGCAATGAAGGCACCATAGGCAGCCACCGCAGAGGACCATCCCAGTACAGGGCCCGCCTGCTGGCGGTCAAAAATGACGCCAATGGTGCGGAATGTGGAACCATTGCCAATGCCGCTGGCGGCAAACAGCACCACAAACAGTGCCAAGAATGCAAAGAAATACGTTTCGGGCGTTGCTGAGTGGTAGGCCTGCTGCATGACATAGCCCACGGCGACCCCGGCCACCACCATGATGGCGCACACCCACTGGGTGACGATGGAGCCACCCAATTTGTCCGAAATCCAGCCGCCCACGGGACGGATGGCAGCGCCTACAAAGGGGCCGATCCAAGCGTAGGCCAGCACGGGCGGGCCGTTGGGGTTGACGAGTGTGTGCTGCATCACGCCATTGGCATCCAGCACGTGACTGATACCGAAAATCACCTTCATCGACAGCGGCAGCGCCATCGAGAAACCGATGAAAGAACCGAAGGTGACGATGTACAGAATGGTCAGCGACCAGGTGTGCTTGTTGCCAAAGATCGCAAACTGTTTGACAACGTTGTCCTTCATCGCGCCAAAGGCGGTGACCTTCATTAGCATGAGCGTGCTCATGATGATCAGCGGCATGACCAGCCACATGTTCAACAAGCCCAGACCGCTGGGTGCCGGCAGGTAGAGGTACAGACCGACACCTGCGGGGATGAACGACAAGGTGTAGAGCCAGATGATCTTCATGAACGCTGCAATCGGGCCGCCGGTGTTCGGCGAGATGGTCTTGAGGTTGTTCATGCCGAACCAGCACAGGATGGACAGTGGCACCAGTGACAGCACCCAGGCGAAACCGGCGTTCTGGATCCATGTGGCGGTCCCAGCAGGGATAGCACCGAAGATCCAGCCACTCTCCTTCTGCAGCGTCATCGACTCGCCACCGAAGTGGCCGAAGATGCTCACCGTCATCACCAGCGGGATCACGACTTGCATCGTCGTCACACCGAAGTTACCGAGTCCGGCGTTCAGGCCCAGCCCCGTACCTTGCAGCCGCTTGGGGAAAAAGGTGCTGATGTTGGACATGGACGATGCAAAGTTGCCGCCGCCCACGCCCGACCACAAGGCCATCAGTTGGAACGACCACAGCGGCCATTGCGGGTGCTGCAGCACAATACCGGTGCCAATGGCCGGGGCCAACAGCATGGCGGTGGTGAGAAAAATGGTGTTGCGTCCACCCGCCAGGCGAATCAGGAATGAGGCCGGTATACGCATCGTCGCGCCGGCGAGACCGGCGATGGCGGTCAGGGTGAACAACTCGGCCTGTGAGAAAGGGTAGCCCAGGTTGAGCATCTGCACCGTGATGATGCCCCACATGCCCCAAACAGCAAAACCGCACAACAGGGCTGGAATCGAGATCCACAGGTTGCGATAGGCGATGCGCTTGCCTGTGGCCTCCCAGAATTGCGGGTCCTCGGGGCGCCAGTCGGCAATATCTGCACCACTTGTTTTTTGAGAATTCATCAATGTCTTTCGGTTTCAGGTTCAGGTTCACGCCACGACGGCCGGAGAGTTGTCCGACAAAAGGTTTTTGCCACGCACGTCGGTCCAATACATCCAGATCAGCGAGACCCAGACCACTGCGTACATCAGCATGAACGCGCTGGAGCGGATGCCAGTCAGGTCAACGAGCGCACCGAACATGATCGGCAACAGGAAACCACCCATACCACCGGCTAAGCCCACGATGCCGCTGACCGTGCCGATGTTGGTGGGATAGTCGTTGCTGATGTACTTGAAGACGCTGGCCTTGCCAAAGGCAAAGGCAATGCCCAGCACAAACATCAGGATGGTGAACATGTAGACGTTCAGGCCAAGATGGAAGGTCTGTGGTCCAGCGATGGTGTTGATGGTCAGGTCGGTCTGTGGATAGCTCAGCAGGAACAGGCAAATCCAGGCGACCCAGAGCACCCACCATGTCACGTCATGGGCACCGTATTTGTCTGACATCCAGCCACCCACGGCGCGCAACACGCCACCCGGCAGTGAAAAGCAGGCAGCCAGCAAGGCAGCGATGCGAATGTCCAGCCCGTATTCACCCACGTAGTAATGCACCATCCACAGTGACAGCGCCACATAGCCGCCAAAAACAATGCTGTAGAACTGGCAGTACTTCAGTACCTTGGGGTCCTTCAGGGCCTTGAGCTGGTCTTTGAACTTGATGTGACTGGGGACAAGGTGGCTTGGGTCGCTGTAGCTGAAGAACCAGAACAGCAGCACGGTACCCAGCATGATGGCGGCATAAACATGCGGCACCATGGTCCAGCCAAACCCCACCACCAAGGCTGGGGCCAGAAACTTGTTCACCGCGGCGCCCGCATTACCGGCACCAAAGATGCCCATGGCAAAACCCTGCTTGGCTTTCGGGAACCAGCGCGCCACATAAGGTGTGCCCACCGAAAACGATCCGCCTGCCAGGCCAACCACCAAGCCAATCATCAGGTAGTGCCACAGTTCGGTGGCATAGGCCATGAACCAGATGGCAGGCACAGTGATGGCCATCAGCACCGTCATGACGATCCGGCCACCGTATTTATCCGTCCAGATACCCAAAGGCACCCGAACCAGTGAGCCCGAGAGCACCGGCATCGCCGTCATCAAGCCAAACTCGGTGGAGTTCAGGCCCAGGGTTTTCTGGATCGGTATGCCGATGACGGCAAACATCATCCAAACCATGAAACACACGGTGAACGCGAAGGTGCTGGCAATCAGCACTGAGAGAGCCTGTCCTTTTTTCGTCATTGCCATCTTTCCTTTTTTGAATGCAGTGACTTTAGGATTGGGGGCTTCGATGCGCCATCCCTCTCTAGAACGTGCGAGCCGATTCAATGGAACTATGCCGACGCGTGGCGTGTAGTTCCAAAGAACTACACGCCCAGGTTGATGACTATTACTTGATTCATATCAAGACAACAGGCGCATCAGGGTGGGTTCAAAAGCGTGATGTCGGCGTGTGCCACGCCTGTGAAATGTCTTCACTCATGACGATCACCAGGTCAAAAAATCAGCGGTTGGTTTAAACATGTATTTATAATGAATGTTTAAATTACACAGAAAGATCACCATGAGCTCTTGCGCCACTGGACATGTCAATCCCGATGCCATTTATCCGTTCGATGCCCGCGGCGTCGCCAAAAGATTCCGTCATGCCGCCATTTTTGGTGCGCTCGACGCGCTTCAGCCCGGTGAAACCATGCGTTTTTGCAACGATCACGATCCCATTCCCTTGCTGCATCAACTGGATTCGCGTTATGGCGAGGCCCTGTCGATCCAGTACGTCCAGCGCGAAGCCGGTGCCATCGTGATCGATTTCATTTGCCGCTGACAGTCACAACGGCTTGACAGGAACGGCCCGGGAAACGGGCCGTTTTTGTTGGTGTCAACCGTCTTTACCGTCTGACCTGGCACGCAACAGCCATGGCGTGTACTTCCAGAGGTAAATCAGAAAGGCCAGGCTCCAGACTGTGGCAGCCGCCACCAGGCTGTAGGTATACAAGGCCGGCGCGAGCATCGGCAACAGCACCCGCAACGCGGCGGCAGACATGATCAGGCCATAAGCGGCAATCTCAGAAGGATCGACGCTCAAGGCGCGCCCGGTGTGCCCACGCGCTGTACGCGTCATCATGCCGATGATCAGGCCGCCCGTAGCGCCCACCCCCAGCGCATGCACACCCAGGGACTGCGCCATCAACCCCAGAGGCACCAGAGCCAGCAGGCCCAAACCCAGCACCAACCACAGATGCGACAGATGCAATATCCACAGGATGGGTCGGCTGCGCGTTGCCAGAGGATGCCAGCGTAGCTGTCGGATCAGATTCAGTGCGAAGGCCAAGCCCAGCGCTGCGGCGGTCAGCCCCGCAGGGCCGTCACCGACCCACAACGCCAAACCAGTCGCCGTGGCGGCCAAAGCGGCTCGCTCCAGCCACGGCAGGGTCACAATTTTCAGCCCGACGATGGCGCTGGTCGTGAAAAACGGCACCACCCGGCCCGCCATGACACATTCGATCATCACCACCAAAGCCAAACCGGCGTACAGACACTGCATGGGCGACAGGCTGATCACCCCGCTGACCGACAGGTGGAACGCCAGGTTGACCGCAGACAACAGCAACAAAATCACTGCCAAAGGCACGTTGCGCCAGTTTTTGGAACGTAGCAACAAGCGCAGGAAGATCAGACCCACTACAGGCAACAGCGCCATGTCCAGCACCGCAAACACCATATAAGGTGCGACCAGCGAGGCGATGCGCGCGCTCAGCCACAACGCCACCAGCACGCCCAAAGCCGGGCCACGCGGCGTTGCCAAGCCGGTCCAGGTTTTGCCAGCTGTGAGCAGGAAACCAACGATCACCGCGATGGCAAATCCGAACAGCATTTCATGCGCGTGCCACAACAGCGCAGGCGGCGCGGGTGCCCAGACGATGGCGCCGGTAAAAATCGCCACCCAAAGCGGAACGATGAATGCCGCCCACAGCGCGGCACCCAGATAGAACGGACGAAAGGCCAGCCGCAACCACGGCCAACCCTGCGGTGCAGGGGCGACTGTAGCGTTGCAGGGGCTGATGGGCAAAAGAATATCGCTCATGGATGCTCAGTGAATTGGAGGGGATTGAAGGGTCGCTTTCGCAGGCCAAGGTGTGCCAGGTGATGTTGCCGATCAGCTGTTCCCGGGTGCATCAAACCGGGCAAACAGCACATTGTTTTCCAGATCGATGTGATGTATCAGGTCACTTCTGAGCTGCGTGATACCCGCATACAACGCACACCAGGTGCTGCAGGCACCCTCTGGCGGCGTGGCATCGTGCGTGATGGCGGCCAATTTGTTCAAGGCCACCACGTGTTCAACATGCTCAGCGCGCATCAAGCTGATGGGCTGGTTCACAAACGGGTTACCACCGACGCGCAGCAGGGGAAACAGAATGCGCTCTTCCTTGTCCATGTGCTGCAGCAGGTCCTGCACCATGTATTGCAGCAGTTCGACCAGCCCGACCGGCACATCCGGGTGGTCTGCGTGGACCGCCACAACCTTCTTCGCCATCTGAATCAGGTCGGGCAATTGCTCGCGGTGCACCGCGTGGTAGCGGGTCAGGATGTGATCGATCAACGCCGAAGGATCGCTCAATGTCGCAGCGTCCACCCCAAACCGGTTGGCAGGCGGGGCGGTGTCAGGAACTAAATCAAGCGCGGTCATGGTTTCTGCGAAAGCATTCATGCTGTACCATCCTTAAAGATGAATTTAATATGAATGTTATTTTAAACCCATAATATTCACCTTGGATGCACCTTTTTTTACATGACTTCTGACCTATGCGACTGACACAGTGGACCGACTACACCTTGCGCGTGCTGATGTACTGCGCTGCGAGCCAGGGGCGACCGCAGCCTGTGACGATCACCGAGATCGCCGACAGCCATGGCATATCGCGCAGCCATTTGACCAAGATCGTGCAAGACCTGGCGGCCAGGGGCTGGCTGGAAACGACGCGCGGTCGCGGCGGCGGCATGCGTCTGCTCAAACCGGCAGAAGAGATTGGTTTGGGCGAGGTGGTGCGCGCCACTGAGACCGATTTCGCCATGGTCGAGTGTTTTGAGCCCACGCTGAATCAATGCCGCCTGAGCCAGCACTGCCATCTCAAGAGCGTGCTGGCAAAGGCCACGCAAAGCTACCTTGCCGTGCTGGATGACGTCAAGCTGGCTGATCTGGTGGCACCTGCCGCAACAGACCCCAAGTCTGCGCGCCAGTCCACCGTTCATCGCCTTCAGCTGGTTCCGGGCCTGCCGCCATCGGCAGTGTGAACTGCCAGGCTGCTACCGGCATCACAACACGCCGTGCTCTGTGGCCAGCACGGCGGCATGCACACGTGAACTCACGCCCAGCTTGCGCAGGATGTGCTGCACATGGATCTTGACCGTGGTCTCCACAATGCCGTATTCCCGCGCAATTTCCTTGTTGCTGGCACCCCGTGCGATGCCACGCAGAATCTCAAGCTCGCGCGGGGACAGGCTCGACAGGGCCGAATCCCCGGAGCTTGACTTGGTGGCTGATTCATCCGCATCGGCCACCTTGGCTGATGGCGTGCTCCCTCCCCGGTAAGCCGCCACCAGTTTGCCCATCATTTCAGGTGCCACGATGGTGTCGCCCTGAAAAGCGCGGTGCACCGCGTCGGTGAGTTCATCGCCTTCCATGGTTTTGAGCAGGTACCCGCAGGCCCCGCCCTGCAACGCGGCCAGCATATCGCTCTCATCCTCACTGACGGTGAGCATCAGGACGCAGGCTTGCGGCGCCACCTCACGCAGTGACGGCACCGCGTCAACGCCGTTAACGCCAGGCAAATGGTTGTCCAGCAAGATCACATCGGGTTGCAACTCCTTAGCCTTGCGCAGTGCCTGCCCGGCATCTGCGGCATCACCCACCACCGTCAACTGCGGGTCTCTGGACAGCAGTGCCGTCAAACCCCGCCGAAACAGGGTGTGATCATCCACCACCAAAATCCTGATCGGTCCGTTTTCAATTGAACTCATGACATTCCCAGCTTGTGGAGGCGTTAAAGCGCGGATACGGCCTGGTCCAGGCGAGCCGCATTGTTCGTGCTTGGATGCGAAGGCGCTGGCAAGGTCAACACCATGGAACTGCCGCGCGACGGCACCGACAAAATATCAATCTGGGCACCAATGCGTTGCGCACGCTCCTTCATGATGCGCAGCCCCACATGGGTTTGATCGTGCTGGTCTTCGTCCGGGTTGAAGCCGACACCATCATCGCGCACCTCGAACCGCCAGGTGGGTTGTTGCTGCACATCCAGCCACGCTTGTGAGGCATGCGCATGCTTGCGCACGTTGGACAAAGCCTCCTGAATGATGTGCAGGACATGGATCTGGACATCAGGTGTCAGAGGCATACCCTGCCCCTGCATGGTCAGCGTCGATTTGATGCCGCTTTGAAGTTCAAATTTTTGCAAGGTGGTGGCCAGCGCGGGTTCAATATCTTCGGTGTTGGTTCGCGTGCGAAAGTGCAAGAGCAGTTCGCGCACATCACCGTAGCTTTCTCTGACACCGGCATCAATTTCTTCCAGAACTTTGGCCATCTCATCGGAGTTACCGGTTTTGACAGCATCGCGCATGAGTTGCACCTGAATTTTCAGGAAGGCCAGCGATTGGGCAATCGAGTCATGCAGTTCACCGGCCAGCAAATGACGCTCCTGCGACACCGCGGCCTCCCGCTCCAGTGCATGGAGGCGCAAGTTCTCCATGCCACCGGCCAGGTGATTGCACAGGGCTTCAAACAGTGAGCGTTCGGCCGGTGTGGGGTCGCTGCGGGCGTGAAAAAACAAGTCCACTTCGCCCATGACTTTGCCTTGCAGCGTCACAGGAATGGTGACCAGAGTTTCAAACCCGGCTTTGGCGCAGTGCGGCAACTGCGCGGGCGACAGATCGCGGATCAAAATCACGCTCGTCGCGGCACCAGCGTCCGTCGAACCGCAATGGCAATCGCCCGAAAAAATGCACTGTTCGGCATCCACCATAGAGGCCGGCAGCCCATGCGCTGCCAGCATCAGGTAGCGTTGCCCACCCTGGCTGCACCAGCGCAGTGCCACCCCGTCGGCACGGGATACCTGGGCTAGACTTTTGACAAATTCCTGTGCCAACGCGTCCAGCGAGGTGGCCTTGTTCACCAGCGTGGTCACTTCGTAAAGGCTCTTCAGTCGCTCGGTTTTTTCCTGCAACAGCCAGGTTTTTTCGGTCACCTTGCCTTCCAGGTTCCGGTACATGGAATGGAGTTGTTCGGCCATGGTGTTGAAGCCGTCGGCCAATGTGCCAAATTCGTCAGTGGTGACCCGGTCCACCCGCGCCTCAAAATCGCCTGCCTGGACTTTTTGAATCGCCTGTTTGAGTTGTCCAACCGGTTCGAGCACAAACATGTAGCCCATGTACAGCAACGCGACGGCGCCCAGGATCACGGAACCCAGCACGCTCATTTGCAGCAAATGAAGAATCGCCGTCCAATGCGCGATATGCACCTCAATGGCATGAACGAACTGGTCAATATCAGATGCAAACGAGACGGTTTCTGATCTCAGGTCGGAAAATACCTTGGGGTCCCCTTGCATCCATCGGGATTGGTAATTCGCCCAGTCCTTCTCCACCAGAGCAAAGCGCTGGGTTGTATCGTCATCCCAGGGCACAAACAACGGGCGTTCCGGGTCACCCAATTTGAGAGTGTGCAGGCTGCGATCAAACTCAGCCGCCTGTTGTGGCAATTGACTGAGATCTCTGGTACCAATCGCCAGCGCCATCCGGTAAGACTGCATGCGCATGCGCCCGGCTTCATTTACTGCAGCGGCACCCCCATCAAGCTGCCACGACACCCACAGCGTCGCCGCTGTGGCCAGGAAAACAAGCATCAGAAAAGGCGCGCCAAGCATTAGCAGCTTGGCACCCAGATTCCAGTGGCGTTGTTCGGTCATGGTTCACTTCCAATTTTCAGCGTTCAATGGTACTTGTTTGGACAAGTCCTGCCGACTGCTGACTGGAATTGTCTTTTTAGGCGACCGTTTGGTGAAGTAGGAGGGCGAAATCAACGCCATTTATTGTGTCCATGGAACTATCAAAAAGGAGAACTTTCATTCGCAATCAAAGCTCGACAAAGAAACCATAGCCTCCAAAGTTATGGCGTGAAACTTGCCGCACAGCAGGCAATGAACTCAGCTTTACGCATCGTGGTGGTTACCCCAGATTTGAAGGCAGAAGCCTATGATGATTTCGAACCAACCAACGAGATGTAGCCAACAGTGCCGGCGAAACCCGTAATTTTGCCGATGCCGGCAGGCAGGAAAAAGGCAACAAACAGCAAACGGGAAACCAGGGCAAAGCTGTTTTGAAAGAACTTGGACATGACGATGACTTTCTTCAAAATGGGTTAACCGAGCAACTGAGCTGAAGGGCAGAGACAACTCCCTCCAAGGGTGTCGGGATCAGGCGCGCTTGATCCATGCGGAGGCAATGGAAGTACCCAAGCCAGCGCCATAGCCCAGGTAGAGGTTCAGGCCAGCCAGAGGCTCCAGATAACGTGCATTCTTCAGGCCGCCCGCAACTACGATGGCAAAACCCATGCTCTTCGCCAAAGCAATCGTGGTTTGCTTGGCGGGATCGCGGTCACTGGCGACAAATACCGTGACGGCCTGAAGAACCCGCAGATGTGGTCACAGGCCACGCTGCAGGCGGTAGCTGCACACTGCAGACCGGGCAGAGTGCTGGCCAGCTATTCGGTAGCTGCCCGGGTGTTCCGCCAAAGTAGCAGCGTCTGGAAGCGCTGTTCGCACCTGCAGTCCGCTGAGGCGGCCGCCATGGTCACACCCAAGCCGAAAGAAATCAGCCCGTGTTCTGGCAGCTTGAATCAAGAACCCAGGGCCGTCACCACCCCTGTGAAGCCTGGATTACGCTTGTATTGCCGACTCGGCAGGAACGGGTGCATTTGGCTGGGCTTCTGCCTTGATCGCTGGCGTTGCCGCTACAACTGCCACCGCCAGCTTCAAACTTCCGTTGGCACCACCCACAATCCGACCTGCCTTGACAAGCCGCGCGATAGTGGCACCGATGGAGCCCAAAGGAATACCGGCTGCCTTGGCCACAGCACTCTGATTGATGTCCGTGAAGTCCGCCTAGTTGAGCATGGCTTGCAGTTGCACCATCAGCTTGGCTGAATTGCCTTTGAGTTCCTGCGTCTGAACGGGTGGACATTGGCGAGGACCCTTCAGTTGGT
>CAIVHU010000321.1 GCA_903905735.1 uncultured beta proteobacterium | reverse complement strand
GTCAGTGTTCAGTATCGGGTGGTCATTCATGATGCCTTGTTCGGTGGACCGCGAGGCAAAACACCTGTTGTGAAAGACTCAATACGCACCATCTGACCCTTGCCGCAATGCGGGCAGTCACGCAGTGACAGCCCCGTCAGACGCTGATAGCGGTCACGGTAATCGAAGGCTTGATCGGGCACATCCACCGCAGCCACGGGCACTGGTGCCCCCAGCAACTTGCGACACAACTCAATCTTGACCTGCCGGTAACGGTTGGCCAGAAGGCCATAGCTGCGGATACGCTGGAACCCCGATGGCAGAACGTGCAGCAGGAATCGGCGAATGAACTCGTGGGCATCCAGGCGCATGGTCTTGTTCTTTGACTCGTGGCGGTAGTCCTTCCAGGCAAAAGTCACCGCGTTGTCGTTGAACTCAAGCAAACGGTTGTTGGAAATCGCCACCCGATGGGTGTAGCGCCCAAGATATTCCAACACCTGCTTGGGACCACCAAAAGGCGGTTTGGCGTAAACCACCCATTCGGCTTGTGTGGCGGGCGCAATGTATTTGGCAAAGGCCAAACGATCCTGCAGACCCTCTAGGCTGTTGAAGAAGTGCAGCTCACCGCTATCGAATGCCTGCTGAAGTAGCTCAAGAAACAGGCGACGAAACAGCCGCGACAACACCCGCACCGGCAGAAAGAAGCCTGGCCGACAAGCAACCCAGCGCTGTCCGTCAGGAGAGATGCCCCCGCCGGGCACCACGCAGTGCAAATGCGGATGGTGCAACAAGTTCTGACCCCAGGTGTGCAAAATGGCGATAAAGCCAATCTCAGCGCCCAGGTGTTTGGGATCAGCGCCAATGGTTCGCAATGTTTGGGCGGTGGCTTGAAACAAGATGTTGTAGACCACCTCCTTGTTCTGATACGCGATGGCGGCGACTTCCTGCGGCACGGTAAACACCACATGGAAATATTCCACCGGCAGCAACTCGGCCTGACGATCTTGTAGCCACTGGTCACGCGTCAACGACTGGCACTTGGGGCAGTGACGATTTCTGCAACTGTTGTACGCAATGCGCTGGTGGCCACAGGCATCGCATTGTTCAACGTGGCCGCCCAATGCAGCCGTTCGGCATTGCTCAATGGCGCTCATGACACGGCGTTGCCCCCGACTCAGTGAAGCCGTATGCTCCGTACGAAAGGCAGGGCCGCACTGGCGAAAGATGTCCGCCACCTCCAGCCCGGCTGCGCGCAAAACTAACCCTCAGAAATGAGTCGCCATGCTGGCCACCGGTTGTGGCGTGTCAATCTTTGGCAGCAAATCAAATGGACTGACAGTCGCACACAGGGTGCTGGTGGCGATCTGGAGATAGCGCGAGGTGGTGGCCAGGCTGCGGTGTCCCATGAGCAGTTGGATGCGGCGCACATCGGTGCCGGACTCCAGCAAATGCGTGGCGAAGGCGTGACGCAACGAGTGTGGCGTAATGGGCTTGGTGATGCCACAGGCCCGATGAGCTTTCTGACAAGCCTGCTCGACGGCATCCTTGGTGATTGGCTGGCCAGGGATGTTGCCCGGAAACAGCCATGTTTGGGGCCGCGCTGACTTCCAGTACATGCGAAGTTCTTCAAGCAGCCGGGGTGAGAGCATGACGTAACGGTCGTGGTTGCCCTTGCCCTGGTCAACCCGGATCACCATGCGCTGGCTGTCGATGTCGGTCACTTTGAGGTGTGTGGCCTCCGACACCCGCAGGCCCGCGGCGTAGGCTTTCATCAGCAGGGTTCGATGTTTGAGGTTCTCGATGCAGTCCAAAAAGTGCATCACCTCCTCTGGGCTC
>CAIVHU010000320.1 GCA_903905735.1 uncultured beta proteobacterium | reverse complement strand
TCGTTTTCGACCAATTGCACGGCTTTGGCACCACGTGATGCGGATTCGACACCCAGCGCGCCGGTGCCCGCAAAGGCATCCAGACAACGCCAGCCGGTCAGATCCTGGCCCAGCCAGTTGAACAGCGTCTCGCGCACGCGGTCTGGCGTGGGGCGCAGGCCGGGTTTGTCGGCTGCCGGCAATTTGGTGCGTTTGAACTGGCCACCGATGATGCGTACCTCATGGGTTTGCACGGCACGCGGGCGCACGGGTTTGCGGTAAGGCTTGGGGGGGTCTTTTTTCATCAATCGAAGGGAGCGGTTGCACGGCAATGCGGGCATGTTATCCCGTGTTGCAGATACCCCTTGGCACTCAATGACTGGCAGGGGCTCCGCCCAGCACCACCGTCACCATCCGCTCAGGCTGCAGCTTGCGCGCAAACGCGTTTCGGACATCAGTTACAGTGACTTTTTCCACCTGCTGCGTCCAGGTGTCGAGGTAATTCAGCGGCAAATTGTTCCAGGCGATGTTGGCCACATTGCCCAGCAGCTTGCGGTTGCTGTCAATCAGCAGCCCGAACCCGCCGACGAGATTGTCTTTGGCAGCCTGAAGTTCGGCCTGCGTTGGACCGTTGGCGACGAAGTTGGCAATCACCTCACGCGCGACTTTGACCGCTTCTTCGGCCTGATCGGGCCGCGTTTGCAGTGCAATGGTGAAAGCGCCTGCATGCAGGCCCGGCGAAAAGCCGCTGGACACGCTGTAACTCAAACCACGCTTTTCACGCACCTCATGGGTCAGGCGCGAGACAAAACCACCGCCACCCAGGATGTAGTTGCCTACCGTCAGCGCAAAGTGATCGGGATCGTCGCGCTTGTACCCGGGCTGGCCGATCAGCACATGCGCCTGGGCCGAATCAAAGGCGATGTGCTGCTCAAAGGCTGCGGCCAGCGGCTGCACCTCGGCAATGGCAGGCAACGGCGCACAGCTGCCCGCACCGGCGGACTGGTCGGCGGCCAGCTTGCCCAGCAGTTGCTGCACCAGGGCATCCGCCTGCGCGTGGTTGACCGCGCCGACGATCGTCACCTTGGCGCGGCACGGTGCCACCACCTGCCGGTATAGCTTGGCCATGTCGGCCACCTCAATGTTGGCCAGCGTGGCCTCGGTCATCTCGTAACCATAAGGGTGCGTGCCGTACACCGCTTGCGCAAAAGCCCGGCCTGCCACAGTGGCCGGGCGGGTGTTGGCTTCTTTGAGGGCAGACTGCAGGCTGCCACGCTCGCGCTGCCAGATATCGGCTGCAAACGCAGGCTGCACCAGTTGCCGCGCTGCCAGTTGCACCGACTTGTCCAGCAGATCCGGGTAGGTCAGAGAGCGCAGCGAAAAACTCATGCGGTCATCGCTGGCGTGGGCCATGAAACTCGCACCCAGATCAGCCCAGGCTTCACCCAGGGCGTTTTCATCGAGCGCAGGCTCCTGCGCGCTGGCACCGGCACGGATGCCTTTGCTCACCATGGCGGCGGTGACGCTGGCCAGACCCGCTTTGTCGGCGGGGTCGCGGCGGCTACCGGCATCGAGGTCGATCTGCACATCGACCATCGGAATCGCCGGGCTTGGCACCAGATAAACCTGGGCACCGCTGGGCTGTGTCCAGTGCTCGATGGGAATGCCCGCCTGCGCAAAGCTTATAAGAAATAGGCCTGTAGCCCCCGTCGATAAAGCGCGAGCAGCTATTTTTTTAAGAGTAGTCATGAGGTTCACAAAAAAAAGAGGCTCAGTGTCTGAATCCGGCAGGCAGGGCGCGCGGTTTGCGGTTTTTGTCCGGTGGCTGGGGCACCAGTTGCGCCACGGTGAGCTGATCGTCACCAAAATATTTGGTGGCCACGGCTTTAACCTGGTCTGCCGTCACGGCCCGCAGGCGCTGCACCAGCACCTCGCCCGCATCCACCGGCAGACCCTGCGCCCACTGGGTGCCAAGCTCGCGGGCCTGGTTGAATAGCGAATCCAGTTTGTAGACCTCGCTGGCCACCCATTGGGTTTTGACGCGCGCCAACTCGGCCTCGGTGATGCCTTCATTGGCGACGCGCCGCACCTGGGCGCGCAAGGCCTGCTCCACCTGATCAGCCGTTTTACCCTGAGTGGGCACGCCGATCAACATGAACAGTTGCGGCCCCCTGCCCCACAAGCCGTTGTCAGCACCGGCGTTGTCGGCCACGTGGTCCGGCCCCTGCGTCAGCGCACGCTCCAAACGGGCGCCCTGGTAACGGTCCAGCACAGCGGCCAGCACCGTCAGCGCCAGGGCATCGGTGTCGTCCTGCGAACCCTCGCGCCATTGCATGGAGGGTACCTTGAACGCCAGCGTCACATTGGCCTGCTCCGCCGGGGCCTTGAAGGCGATGCGTTTGATGCCGCTCTGCACGGGCTCCATCCGCGGCTTGCGCTCAGGCACGGCGCGGGCAGGCAAGCTGCCGTAATATTTTTCAGCCAGGGCGCGCACCTGAGCCACATCCACATCACCGGCCACCACCACGGCGGCGTTGGCCGGCAGGTACCAGCGCTGGTAGAAGGCCCGCGCATCGGTAGCGGTCATGGCATCCAGATCACTCATCCAGCCGACGATCGGGCGGCGATACGGAGACGCTTCAAATACCGTAGCATTCAGCGCTTCATTCATCAGGGCTATCGGGTTATCTTCGGTACGAAGACGGCGTTCCTCCTTGACCACTTCGAGCTCCTTTTTGAACTCGTCGTCGGGCCACTGGTTGTGGGCAAAGCGGTCAGATTCGAGGCGCATCACGTCTTCGAGGCGTTGCGCCGGAATCATCTGGTAGTAGCCGGTGTAGTCTCGGCTGGTGAAAGCATTGTCTCGCCCGCCCAAAGCCGCCACTCGGCGTGAGAACTCGCCCGCGGGGACGCTGGGCGTGCCCTTGAACATCATGTGCTCCAGCACATGCGCCACGCCCGAGGTGCCATCAACCTCGTCCATGGCCCCCACCCGCACCCACAGCATGTGCACGGCAGTCGGCGCGCGCCGGTCGGGCTTGACGATCAGCGTCATGCCGTTGGCCAGGGTGAATTGGTGGGCTCGGGCCGTCTCTGCAGGCGCAAAACCGGGTGATGTGACGGCCGACGCAGTGACGGTTTGCGCGACCACCGGGAGGGTAATCGCCATCGCCATCACAGTCGGCAAAAGGTAGCGTTTGACAAAGCGAAAAGTGTGGGCAGGAAGGGTTGGACGTTTCATAGAATGCTGTGATACCACGAAACCGAAAAATGTTCAGCTTCTTCAAAAAAAAGTCCGCCTCGACCCCACCAACTGCACCAGACGCACCTGAGTCGGTGGCTCCCGCCGCAGCAGCGCTAACCGCACCAGCGGTGCCAGCGACACCCGCGCAGTTGTTGCCAGCCGAGCCGCCAATACCCGCCGTCCCAGTCCGTGACTTGCCACTGCCTTCCGAGCAAGCTGCCAGCACGCCCGTGCGCAGCTCCTGGATGGCCAAGCTCAAGACCGGGCTGCGCAAAACCGGGGCCAGCATCGCCACCGTGTTCACCGGCACGCAGATTGACGACGCGCTGTACGAAGACCTGGAAAGCGCCCTGTTGATGGCGGATACTGGCACCAAAGCAACCCAATACCTTTTGGATGACCTCAAGCGTCGGGTGAAGGACAGCAAAACCACCGATCCAGCCGCAGTCAAAGGCTTGTTGGTGCAATCCCTGACGCAACTGTTGGCACCGCTGCAAAAACCGCTACTCATCGGCCAGTACAAACCCACGGTGATCATGGTCGCCGGGGTCAACGGCGCGGGCAAAACCACCTCCATTGGCAAGCTCACGCGCCATCTGGCCGCCGACGGTGCCACCGTGCTGCTGGCGGCTGCCGATACCTTTCGGGCGGCTGCCAAGGAGCAGCTGGGCGTCTGGGCCGACCGCAACACGGTCGATATCATCAGTCAGGACGGTGGCGACCCGGCCGCCGTGGCGTTTGACGCGGTGAGCGCCGGCAAAGCGCGCGGGCGCGATTTGGTGCTGGTCGACACCGCTGGGCGGCTGCCCACGCAACTGCATTTGATGCAAGAGCTGAAAAAAATCAAACGCGTGATCCAGAAGACCGGTCCGCTGGAAGACCTGGCATCGGGGCAACTCAACACTGCCGGTGCGGATACCAGCAGCGTGCCGCCGCACGAAATTCTGCTGGTCATTGACGGTAACACCGGCCAAAACGCGCTCAACCAGGTCAAGGCTTTTGACGACGTTCTGGGGCTGACCGGTCTGATCGTGACCAAGCTGGACGGTACCGCCAAAGGCGGCGTGCTGGCAGCCATCGCGCGCGAGCGGCCCGTCCCCGTCTATTTCATTGGTGTGGGCGAAAAGCTTGAAGACCTGGAAACCTTCAACGCCCAGGAGTTTGCGCAGGCCCTGCTTTCCTGATGTCGATTGCGCTGCATGGGGAGCTTGATGTGATCAATACGTCGCGAATTTGCCAATTCGTGCGGCATCCTAGCCGACTTGCCATTTGAAAATGGCCGTCGAGGTAGTACATTCACATCTTATGTCCAGGACCGAAACAATGCCGCTCAGCACGTCCGCCAGCAACCTGCCCGGACTGGGGCGAACACTGGTGATGGCCGGCAAGCTGGACGAAAAGTTTGCGGAAGACATTTTCGGCAAGGCCCAGGCCAAACGCTCCAGTTTCATCGCCGAGCTCACCGGGTCGGGTGCGGTGTCGGCCACCGACCTGGCACACACGCTGTCGCTGGCTTTTGCAGTGCCCTTGATTGACCTGGATGCCGTCAACCCGCAGCTTCTGCCGCGCGGCCTGCTGGACAACAAAATCTGCCAGGACTATCGGCTGGTGGTACTGGGCAAGCGACAAAACCGACTGATCGTCGCCACTGCCGACCCGTCTGACCAGCAGGCGGCCGAAAAGATCAAGTTTTCCACCCGCCAGAGCGTGGATTGGGTGGTAGCCGAGTACGACAAGCTGCTCAAACTGGTGTCCACCAACTCGCTCACCGCCACCGAATCCATCGACAACATCATTGGCGACAATTTCGAGTTTGATGACCTGATGACCGAGCAGGTCAACGACAGCAACGCAGCAGCGGTCTCCTCCGAGGTGGATGACGCGCCGGTCGTCAAGTTTTTGCACAAGATGATGCTTGACGCGTTTTCGATGCGTGCCTCGGACCTGCACTTTGAGCCCT
>CAIVHU010000319.1 GCA_903905735.1 uncultured beta proteobacterium | reverse complement strand
GGCGTAGTCATTACCGGTGCGGATCAGGGCATGGTTCTGAGTCAGAGACACCTCAGCAGAATCGGGCGCATCCAGCAGGACCAGCGCATCCTCCATGAGCTGCTCGGTCAAGGTCTTGATATGGCCGTAGCTGTACACACCCTGTGTCATCGCCAATTCGCAGGCGCTATTGATCAGCCTGCGCGGGTACGCTCGCCGCGACTCGCGCCATGACCACCTCCGGCTTGTATTGAACAAGCAGGATGATAATTACATATGTATATTAATGCAATTAAACACTAGATCACCTCAAGGAACTTGACCGCCAGGTTGACGAGCTGGAAAAGCAGATCGTGAAGTGGCATCGCCAAAGTGATGCCAGCGGCAAACTGGCGAAAGTTCCAGGCATCGGCCCTATCACGGCAAGCGCATTGGTAGCCTCGCTGGGCGACGCAAAGAACTTCGATAGTGGCCGCCAAGTTGCAGCCTGGCTGGGACTGGTGCCCAAACAGCACTCCAGTGGCGGCAAACAGAATCTGCTGGGAATCAGTAAACGGGGTGATACCTATCTCAGAACTCTGTTGATTCATGGGGTGCGCTCGGTGATTTACCGAGCACCGCAGAAACCGGATTCCTGCAGTTGGATCAACGGCGTTGTCAATCGGCGAAACAAGAATGTGGCGGCTGTCGCGTTGGCTAACAAAAATGCACGCATCGTTTGGGCGTTGCTGGCCCATGACCGGGAGTTCCGATCTGATTACTCGACCGCCAAGGCGGCCACGTAATCAGGTCGGCTGATAAAGCAAAACGACAATAAAAAAGCAGGGGGAACTGAACCACCGATTGCTCAGGCGATCAAGAAGTGATGGCAAGACAGGTTAGACCGTGGTTGGGCAAGCCCGAGTATGACCGCGCACCGTTGAGTGCTTGAGACCGATAGGGAACCAGCCAGCGAATCCCATTAGACAGTGATCAAAAGTCACAAAAACAGTCCGAATGTACGGGTGCAATCTTTACCTTCGCGTCACCATGAATTGAGAGCTTGGCAAACCGGGAGCGTCCATGTACGGTCATTCAGACCTGCTGGCCGACGCTTGTACTGGCCGTTGGCCACGGCTGCCGAGGTCATTGCCACCGGTCTTGAACACCGCAACCACGTCCACGAGTTCGTGTGCCTGGGATTTAAGACTGCCTGCTGCCGCAGCCATTTCTTCAACCAAGGCAGCATTTTGCTGAGTCACCTGGTCCATCTGCGCGACAGCTTCGCCAACTTCGGAAACGCCTATGCTTTGCTCATGGCTGGACGAACTGATCTGACCCATGATGTCGGTCACCTGGCGGATGCTGCTGACCACTTCATTCATGGTGTGCCCGGCTTGGTCCACCAGCGTCGTGCCCTGGTCCACCCTTTCGACACTGGTGTTGATAAGATTCTTGATTTCTTTGGCAGCGTCGGCACTGCGCCCGGCCAACGACCGTACTTCAGAGGCGACCACAGCAAACCCGCGGCCTTGATCACCGGCCCTGGCCGCTTCAACCGCCGCATTCAATGCCAGGATGTTGGTCTGAAAGGCAATGCCATCGATCACACTGATGATTTCACTGATTTTGTGCGAGGCTTCGTTGATGCCTTTCATAGTCTGCACCACCTGACCAACCACTTCGCCACCTCTGACAGCAACCGTGGAAGCATCCATGGCCAGCTGATTGGCTTGTCCTGCACTGTCTGAGTTTTTCTTGACTGCAGCACTGAGTTGCTCCATGGAAGCAGCGGTTTCTTCCAGCGAACTGGCCTGACTCTCGGTGCGTGCTGACAGGTCATGGTTGCCGTGCGCAATTTCTGCGCTGGCGGTTGCGACGCCTTCAGCACCTTCTCGCACCTTGGTGACCACCTGAGACAGATGGTCACGCATTGCCAGTAAACCCTTCATCAGTTGGCCCAGTTCATTGCTGCCACGCACTGGCACTTGAACCTGCAGATTCCCGTCAGCGACGGCTCGTGCGACAAGGACGGCTTCTGCCACAGGACCGGTGATGCTGCGCACAAACGCCAGTGCCAGATAGACTGCCACGAGCAGCCCCAGCGACAGCAGTCCTGCCATCAACCACTCGGTGCGCTGCGCTGTTTGTACCCTAGCATTGAGCGCGTTGGTCATGCTTTTCATGGCCAAGGTGTTGAAATCGAAGAGACCGTCAATGGTGCGGGTGTAGTTGTCGAAGTATTCTGGTGCCGGGAGGTGGAGCTCAGCCGCTCTGATCACTTCCTGCTCGGCCAGTGCCAGTGATTTTTGTACCGCAGCACGCCCGTCCTCGGCTTTTGTTTCCAGTGCGGCGCTGAATGCAGGGTTGACGCCAGTAGCTCTTTTGAGGTTGCGAAACATGTCAGCCTGGACTTGGATGGCGCGTTTTTCAAGGGCCTGCATGGTGGCCCGCCCGTCGGGCGGCAAATTCTTCTGGCTCAAGAAGCTGCTTCCCATGGCCCGCATGATCCCCAGGTTTTCAGCCAGCCAGGGCATGTTCACGAGAGATGCCTGGATCAAAAAGTGGGTGTCAAGGTCTGGATCCAGGCTCAGATCAAACTCGTCCATCAATTCGTCGCTGAGTTGCAACTCTCCGGTAATGAGTTGGGTATGCAGTCTGGTACTTTCCGGGGTATCGAGGTCGCGCCCTGCAACACCTTTTTCGACGCGGGTCCAGCGTCGCTTCGCCTCATTCCATTGCTCCATCAGTTGTGGCGATGTATCGGCTTGTACGAGTGCCTCATCCACCGCACCCATGGCCTTGATGACGGCATCACGTAGGGCAGGACGACGCGCTTCGAGCGCCTGGTTTCCGCTGAGCATGGCCGCCGACATGCCACGATGCGTTTGGGTCAGCCGGATCACGTTGTTCAAAGCCACCAAAGGGGGTGCACCACGCGCTTCAAGTCGCGCTCCGGCAACGTCAGCTAGCGACCGCTTGAAGTAAATACCCGTTGGTAGCGCCAACATCAACAGCGCAATAACGCCAAGAATCATGAACTTGTGGGCGAGGCTCAGGCGGTGCAACAGCGGCATGGCGGATCTCCAATTGTTTCAATGCTAGGCAAATGGCATCGCGACTTAAGTTGGCCGCCATGCCCTGTTTAGTGCAAGCCCTGTCAAGGCAGGTGGCTTGAAGGCAGTTCACGATCAGACATCGACACCCAGACTTGATATTAGTCAATTTCCCAAAAAGTCCCCATCGGGTCAATACCTGTAGTTGAGCCCAAAAACACCTGACTCCGATGTGTGCAGCGCTTTCAGCGACGATTGATCCCAGCTCAAACATCGGCTGGTGCGACTTATCAATGTGCACCGTACACTCGTTTTACAGCAGCGGACGGGGGCGATAGCGGTATCGTTTCACTAAATTGGTGAGACCAAGGCGACGATGCATCACAGGCTGCTTACAAAAGACTCGCCATCTGGCCGCAAGCGAGCAGGTCTGCGTTTGGCCACCGTACCCACATTGATACAACATACGGCCTGCTCGCCATCGCTCAGCTGGAACAATTGCCGCAGAGGCAAAGAGCGCAGCGCCTGACCGCTGGTCAAGCCACTGCCAAATCCAAGACTGTGTGCGTAGAGCAGGAAGTTCTGAACAGCAGCACCCATCGACACCATGCGCTCAAGCGGGTCAATATTGGGCTCACATGACCCGAGCCGGGCAATGGCCAAAGCCAGAAAAGGTGCGCGAAAGGCTTTCTCACGAGCTTTCTCGATCTGTTCTGCCGTAGCATTCTCGTCGCGCTCGATCAAAGCCTGAGCGAAGACGTTGGCGAGTAGTTCACGCTTGTCTGATGGCACCAGCACAAAGCGCCAAGGCCTGATCTCGCCATGGTCAGGTGCGGCAGCCGCCGCGCGAAACATGAGCTTGACTTGATCCTCGCTAGGTCCCGGATCAACCAAGCGCCTGGGTGATATGTTCTGGCGTGTGGTGATCCATTCCAATGCCCAGCCAGCCTGCTCAGCGGGCGCGTCGTTGTTCATGACCATTTGAGTTGATCGACTGCATAAAAGGCTCCTTCAACTTGCGAAACGCCCTGGTCAGAAAAATAGGGTTCTTCAAAGCGGGAACACTGTCCAGGCGCATTAGTCTAGAGTGATCGCCTGACCAGCATCATTGAAAACAATCATATTGACAAAAGAACCCAGCTTGATGGACTCCACCATGCGGTCCAGAGCGGACTTGATCTTCTCGTCTGCTGGTGGCTGGTTACCTGTGCCCGAAAGGCTGCTGGCAAACAGGACTCGCCAGTTCATGGCAAATTGGCATGCTTCACGTTTGATCGCTGGGAAGTCGCTGATTTCATCGATCGCCTTGTCCACGCACATGGCTGGAACGAGAGCGCCACCAACGCCTTGGTCAAACTCAGCTCGTCGCTCAGGGGTGGCGTCATCCGGCAGTTCGGCGGTCGCAAAGACAAACAACATTTGCTGAGGCTGAGATTGTTGGCGGGCCGCCAACACAAGGTCGTCAAAGCTGGATATGTTCATGGGATGTACAAGTTGTTGAACATTTCAAGGCTGCAGTCACTGCACCAAAGACGTTTCGGCGCGCTGCAGGTCCAATCCTTTAACATCGGCGTCGGCTGCGAGCAGGCTCAGGTATTGCCTCAGGGCGGTGACAAATGCCTTTTGCTTGAGGGCCATCGCCACTGCCCCATGGACCGATTCATAGGTTTGGGTTATGCCAGGTTCACGAGCCATTACCTCCACCACATGCAAACCGAAGCGGCTGTGCACCAGGCGCGGCAAAACGCCGATTTCCCTGTTTCCAAATAGCTCTTTGGCAAACTCTGGCGCGCAGTCAGAGTTGGTCAGCCAGCCGAGTTGGCCACCCTCGGCACCACTGGGACAGTTGGACATGGAACTGGCAGCCTTGGCGAAGGTGTTGTCGGTACTTTTGCTGTCGTAGCAACGCACATTGAGTAGAGTGGCTTCGGCCTGCTTGCGTAGCGCATTCAAATCAACGCCTGGGGTGACCGCAAACAGAATGTGTCGTACCAGAATCTTCTCGCCCGTCGTGTAGGTGGCCTGATGAGCCGCATGGTGACGTCGGCAGGCCTCTTCGGATGGTTCCTGAACGATCACTTCCTGGTCCAGCAGAGTCTCGATGGCAGCAGACGCAAGGTCACTGTGGATGCCATCCAGGCTGGGCACATCGCCGACATTTAACAAACCTTTTTGCATGGCGGTCTGGCGCAGCAATTCGGAGTAGGCGCGCTGGTGAAGTTCGTCAGTCGTCAAGCTGGCACCTTCGGCGTGCAGCGGCACACCATTCACACGGACCATCTGATTGGCAGGATTCAAGTCTTCCATGATCACCTCCTTAAACACCAGCACCAGGCTGACGAGCCTGATTGCGACCCGCAGGTACATTCAAACGGCGTGCCCGCACCACCTGATACGGACGCGCCAGGTAAGCCACGGAGGCAAAGCCGCTCCAGACGTGCACCAGCCGGGTGAACGGGAAGATAAAGAAGATGCTCATCCCAAGAAGCATGTGCGCCTTGAAGACAAAGCTTACACCCGCCAGCATCTCGGCCGCGCCGGGTTGCAAGGTAACGATGGCCTGCGCCCAGCCGGCCAATACCATCATCATGCTGCCGTCCAGATGCTGGCCTGACAGTGGCACGGTGGCCAGCCCTAAAGCCAGTTGCACCCACAGCAGGACCAGCAGCACGATGTCGCTGGTTTTGGAGTTGATGCGAATACGCGGGTCAGACAAGCGGCGATACAGCAGAATGCTGACACCGACAAAGCCCAACAAACCTGCGAACCCGCCACTAATCATGGCCATGAGTTGCTTGTTACCGGCGCTGATGAAGTGCTCGTACAAGAAATGCGGTGTCAACATGCCGATCAGGTGACCAAAAAACAGAAACAGCACACCAATGTGAAACAGGTTGCTGCCCCAACGCAACTGCCCTGCCCTCAGCACTTGGGATGAATCGCTTTTCCAGGTATATTGGTCGCGATCAAACCGCAGCAGGCTGCCGACAAAGAAGACAACCAGGGCGACATAGGGAAACACGCCAAACAACAGATGATCAAGGTAGCTCATGGTGATACTCCGGCAGTTGCAGCAACGCCTGCGCGTGATTTGACTGCATCGTTTTTGACAAAGTGAATGGGTTGGGCCTGATCAGGTTTGCCCTGGCCCTTGACGGAACAGCCGTCGAACACCTCGGGTTCTTCCCAACTGGTGTCCAGTGCCTCATCAGCGACCACCTTGACAGGTTGCACCTTTTCGCCACTGAGCTCCAGCAAGGCACTCAGGACATTCACATAAGCGGTTTCCCGCGATTGCAAGGCGCTGAAGATGGCGTTGAAGATGTGCGCCATCTCACTCAGAAAAGCGCGTGCCTCAACCAGCGGTTGGGTCGAGACAAATTCCAGCACCACCGGCAGGTAGTCGGGCAATTCACCGGGGGCCAGAAACAACCCTGCGGCCTCATAGGTTTTCGTCAGGTCGATCATCGCGGGGCCGCGGTCGCGCGAGTCGCCATGGACATGCTCGAACAGGTGCAGCGAGGTGGCATGACCGCGATCGAACAGCTCCACATAGTGGGCTTCTGCGTCCAGGGTGCTGCGCGAAGCCAGCGTGTGCATCAACTGCTCCAGTTCGACCAGACGTGGCATTGAGAGGGCCCCTTCTGACTGCAGCGCCTCGCGCATGTCGGGCAAATCGGCCAGCAACTGCGCATCGGGATAAGACAGCAGCCTGGCCAAGACACGCAAGCTGCGTGAGGCACCAGAAATGTTGGATGAAAGTGCCATGGGTCAGACCTCCGCCTGGATAGGGATGGTGCGGCGCTTGGTGCCACCAAAAAGGCTCGTTTCACTGGCACCGTCCGAGCAACCATTGCCAAACGAGAAGCCGCAACCACCGCGCACATCGAAGGTGTTCTCGGCGTATTCGCGGTGGGTACTGGGGATGACGAAGCGTTCCTCGTAATTGGCAATCGCCATCACGTGGTACATCTCTTCGACTTCGGCCTGGGTCATCTGCACCTGATCCAGCGCGGCGGTGTTGATACGACCGTCCACATGTTTTTCGCGCTGGTAGGCGCGCATGGCCAGCATGCGCTCCAGCGCCCGCTCCACCGGTGCGGTGTCACCCGCTGTCAGCAGGTTGGCCAGGTATTTGACCGGTATGCGCAATTGCTTGACATCCGGAATGACACCGTTGGTGCCAATCTGACCGGCATTGGCCGCTGCGCTGATAGGTGACAGCGGCGGCACGTACCAGACCATTGGCAGCGTGCGGTATTCGGGGTGCAACGGCAGAGCGACTTTCCACTCCACCGCCATTTTGTAAACCGGACTTTTGCGCGCGGCCTCCATCCATTTGTCGGGAATGCCGTCGATGCGCGCCTGCTCAATGACCTGCGGGTCGTTGGGGTCCAGAAAGATGTCAAGTTGGGCCTGGTACAGGTCGCGGTCGCGTTCCACGCTGGCGGCTTCCTGAATCCGATCGGCGTCATACAGCAACACGCCCAGGTAGCGAATGCGGCCTACACAGGTTTCACTGCATACCGTGGGCTGGCCCGCCTCAATGCGCGGATAGCAGAAGATGCACTTCTCTGCCTTGCCAGACTTCCAGTTGTAGTAGATCTTCTTGTAGGGGCAGCCGCTGATGCACATGCGCCAGCCACGGCATTTGTCCTGATCGATCAGCACAATGCCGTCTTCTTCGCGCTTGTAGATGCTGCCCGACGGGCACGATGCCACACACGCCGGGTTCAGGCAGTGTTCGCACAAGCGCGGCAGATACATCATGAAGGTGTTTTCGAACTGTCCGTAGATGTCCTTCTGGATGTCGTCAAAGTTCTTGTCTTTGCTGCGCTTGGAGAATTCGCCGCCCAGGATTTCCTCCCAGTTCGGACCCCACTCAATTTTTTCCATGCGCTGGCCGGTGATCAGGCTGCGCGGTCGGGCGGTCGGCACCGCTTTCGACTCGGGCG
>CAIVHU010000318.1 GCA_903905735.1 uncultured beta proteobacterium | reverse complement strand
TTTCAAAGTCAGTCCAATAAAACCGACCTTGACGCCACCGACTTTGCGGACTACATAGGCCGGCAACAACGGGGCACCACTTCGCTGATCGATCACGTTGGCTGCGAGGTATTGAAACTTGGCACCGTTGAAGTGGCCGTGATTCATGCAGGTGTCTTTACCCACCACACCGGCAGTACCATCGGCGCTGGCAGGAAAACAGCCACCTTTTTGCAGACGCAACAATTCGTCGCGCCCTTTGTCAAATTCATGGTTGCCGACACTCGACATATCCAGCCCAATCCGATTGAGCACGTCGATGGTCGGCTCATCGTGAAACAGTCCGGAGGTCAGCGGCGATGCACCCACCATGTCGCCGGCCGCCACGACCAAGGTGCTTTTTGGGTTTTGTGCCTTGAGCTGATGCACCAATGTCGATAGGTAAGCAGCACCACCGGCCGATACCCGGCTACTGGCCGGATTGTCGGCATCCGGCACCAACACACTACCGCCGGGGGGCATGATGTTGCCGTGAAAGTCGTTGAGCGCAATCAGTGACACGGTGATGGGGCCAGTGGCAGCGGGTTTGCCAGCCAGTCCGACACTTGAAAATCCGATCAGCGTCGCCAGCAACAGGGCGCGCTTGCATGTGCTGTTGAACATCGTCAACTCCTTGGAGGATACTTTTGTCGGCAGTATGGTCAACGCCGAGGGACTAATGAAAAACCGCCACCGAAGTGCCATCCACAGCACATCCGGCGACGGGCGATTCTGATCCTTTTTCTTGAACGTTTGCGCTTCAAAGTCTCGCTTGTAGCCAAGTGCGGCATCCACCTGTGTATATCTGACTGGCAAATGTGCCCACAGCGTCCCCCTTGAGCAGCCGGAAGAAGGTTAACCCTGCCGCCCGACTGAAGCACCGTTGCCTCAAGGTCTGCTGCGTCAACGTCTGGTTTTCATTTAAACGTCACAAAAGTTTCGTATTTCGCGCGCATACTGTTTATATCGTTTCACTTCAAGGCCAACATGCGCCATCTCATCAGTTTCGCCAAGTCGTTCACCCGCTGGTTGGGGTCGTTCGGCAGTCAGTTGCCCATGGGGTTCGTGACATCCTCAGAGATTGCCTACGTGGATTGGCCTGAGGCTGCGCGTCACCCTCAGCCATGGAAAAAATGTGGTTGAGTGGTGCGCCAAAGCATGAAGCACAACCCTTGCCCGCCACCCGCATCCCAGGAGCTTGAACTCAAGCTGAGCTTGCCTCTGGGTAACCCCTCAAACCTGCGCCAACAGCTCGCGCGCGTGCCTGTGCTGGCGCGACGCAAGGCATCGCGCTTGAGCTTGCACAACATCTATTACGACACGCCGGATCAGCAATTGCGCCAGCAGCGTGCCGTGCTGCGCTTGCGGCGCGTTGGAGATGATGATTCCTGCCAATGGTTGCAGACGTTCAAGACGGGCAGCAGCGATACCTCGGCATTGAGCCAGCGTGGCGAATGGGAAAGCCCGGTGGCCAGTGCAGCGCTGTCGCGCACAGCGCTGCAAGCCACGCCTTGGTCAGACATGGATGCCGACGGCAACCTGTTTGCGGCACTGCAGCCTTGTTTTGTCACGGCGTTTGAGCGCACCCTCTGGCTGGTGCGCAGGCGCGACGGCAGTGTGGTCGAAGTGGCGCTCGATCTGGGTCAAATCGAAGCCAACGGCCAACGCGCACCCATTTGCGAGCTGGAGCTGGAACTCAAGGCCGGGCCGCCATCCGCGTTGTTTGAGATCGCCCAGGAAATTGCCCGCACCGTGGCCGTCCTGCCCGCCAATACGAGCAAGGCCCAGCGCGGCTTTTTGCTGGCGCAGGAGGGGCTGCACCGGCCGTATCGCGCCCAGCCACCTCGCCTCACCCCGAAGCTGCCGGTGCAACTGCTGGCTCAGCAGGTGTTGCGCAACACATTTGCCCAGTTCACCAACAATCTTGAGAGCTTGCGCGTCTCGGATGACCCTGAGGTGGTGCATCAAACCCGGGTTGGCTGGCGCCGTTTTACCAGTGCCCTACAACTGTTCAAAAAGTGCTTGCCTCTGGCGGCCCCGACCCCCTCTGAGGCATTGCGGGCACTGTTGGCCGATCTGGGTGAACTGCGCAACCTGGATGTCGCGCAAACCGAGACTCTGCCAGCGCTGGCCAGCGCCTATGTCATGGGCGATGCGCAGCGCGCCCAGTCCTGGCAAGCGATGACCGCCGCTTTGACGCAGGCCTGCAATCTGCAGCGAGATGTGGTTCGCCGCGCTATGCAGCAGGCTGCGGTAGGCACGAGTTTGCTGGCCATGGTGCACTGGCTGGAAAGCATGGCTACCGATGGAGAGGTGACATCAGGGCACGAGGTGTCATTGAGCCGCTGGTCCAGGCAACGGATGCAGCGCCTGAACCAGCGGCTGGAAGACGCGCAAAAGCTGGCTGACACGCCCAAGCTGTGGCATCGGGTGCGCATTTTGGCCAAACGGTTGCGCTATAACACCGAAAACTTGCAGGACTTGCTTCCGCGCAAACTGGCCGCGCAGGGCGCGCAACATGCCACCGCCATTCAAAGCAGCCTTGGTGCGGCACGCGACCTGGCCTATGTCGGCAGTTTGGCAACCCGGCTGAATTTGGACCGAGGGCTGGCAGAGTTTTTGCGCGGTGTCGCCGTTGGTGCCAAGCGGTCATAACCGGATCAACCAACCCGGAGGACTTGCTCTGATCGGTGTAGCGGCATCATTGTGGCTTCCATGCGGAAATGGGTGGCGGTGGTCATGGGGCATG
This sequence comes from uncultured beta proteobacterium, assembly GCA_903905735.1. Classification (GTDB taxonomy): domain Bacteria; phylum Pseudomonadota; class Gammaproteobacteria; order Burkholderiales; family Burkholderiaceae_C; genus Rhodoferax. Next base: position 42,774 of record CAIVHU010000318.1, on the reverse strand, counting down.
GCACTTGCCAACGACACAAGGATGTCATCAAAATGACACACCAAACTGTCACACTCATTTGATCACCGACTTAGGCTCGCATGACCGATACCGCTCCAACCCCCATCCCCGCCACTGCTGCTGTTGATGCTACTGAAGCTCCTGTTATTGCGCCCGTCACACCCGTCGTCAAACCCAAGGCCAAGGCCAAAGTCAAAGCCAAACCGGCACCCAAGCCTGTGGACACCAGCTGGCTGGACCGCGACGTGAGCCTGCTGGCCTTCAACGCACGTGTGCTGTACTGGGCCAAGAAGCCGGATGTGCCGCTGCTGGAGCGCATGCGCTATCTGGCCATCGTGTCGTCGAATCTGGACGAGTTTTTTGAAGTGCGCGCGGCCTTGTATACCAGCCTGGCCAAGCCCAAGGCCGACCTGACCGCGATTGATGCGCAGGCGCAAGAATCCTTGAGCCGGGTGGCCCATGCGCTGGTTGAAGAGCAGTATGCGCTGTACAACGATGTGCTGATTCCGGCGCTGGCCAAAGAGGGCATCCGCGTGGTGCCGCACGGCGAGCGCAATCTGGCGCAGCACCGCTGGGTCAAGTCCTTTTTTGAACGCGAGGTGCGTCCGCTGCTGCTGCCGGTGGGCTTGGACCCGGCGCATCCGTTTCCGCAGGTGGCCAACAAGTCGCTCAACTTCATCGTGCATCTGTCGGGTGTGGATGCCTTCGGACGTGAAAACGAGATCGCCATCGTCAAGGTGCCGCGCAGTCTGCCGCGTTTTATCCGTATGCCCGATGCCCTGTCGGGCAAGCGCACCCTGTTTGTGTCGATCTCCAGCGTCATCCGCAGCCACCTGAAAGACCTGTTTCCGGGGCGCACGGTGGGCGATTTTTCGCAGTTTCGCGTGACGCGTCATTCGGATTTGTCGGTCGATGAGGAAGACGTGAAAAACCTGCGCACCGCGTTACGTCAGGGCCTGGTGCACCGCAACTATGGTCAGGCGGTACGCCTGGAAGTGTCGGCGGGCTGTGCTGAGTATTTATCTGACCTGTTGCTGCGCCAGTTCGAGTTGCCTGCTTCGGCGCTGTACCGGGTGCATGGTCCAGTGAACCTGGTGCGGCTGAACCAGTTGATTGATCTGGTGGACCAACCCAAATGGTTGTGGCCACGTTATGAAGCCAGCTACCCGAGCCAGTTGCCACCCAATACCTCCATCTTCGAGCGGCTCCAGGAAGGGGATGTGCTGATTCACCAACCCTATGAGAGTTTTGACGGTGTGCTGGCCTTCCTGCGCGAAGCCGTGATGGACCCCGCCGTACTGGCCATCAAACAGACCATTTACCGCACCGGCTCGGACTCGGTGCTGATGGAACTGCTTCGCCAGGCCGTCCAGCGTGGCAAAGAGGTCACGGTGGTGGTGGAACTCAAGGCGCGCTTTGACGAGGAAGCCAACATCAACTGGGCGGAAAAACTTGAATACATCGGCGCGCAGGTGGTGTACGGCATCGTCGGCCTGAAAACCCACGCCAAGATGCTGCTGGTGTCGCGCCGCGAGGGCCGCAACATCCGCCGCTATGCGCACCTCTCCACCGGCAACTACAACCCCAAAACGGCGCGCCTTTACACCGACCTGAGCTACCTCACCGCCAACGCCAAGCTCACCTTGGACATGGAAGCCGTGTTTGGTCTGCTGGCCAACCAGAGCCGCATTCCGCGTCTGAACAAGCTGATCCTGGCGCCGTTTCATCTGCAGCGCAGCATGATCGACTGGATTGACAAGACCGCCAAGGCCGCGGCCAGTGGTGTGCCGGGCCGCATCATCCTGAAGATGAACAGCCTGACCGACGAGAAGCTGATGGAGGCGCTGGTGCGCGCGGGCCAGGCCGGCGTTGAGGTGGACCTGATCGTGCGTGGTGCCTGCATGCTGCCGGCGCAGCGACATGGGTTCACCGAGCACATCCGGGTGCGCAGCATCATCGGGCGCTTTCTGGAGCATTCCCGGGTGTTTTACTTCCAGTCCGGCGCTGACGAAGCCTTGTACCTGTCAAGCGCCGACTGGATGAACCGCAACATGCTGCGCCGCGTGGAACTGGCCTGGCCGGTGGAAGACGCGGCCCTGCGCCAGCGCATCATCCAGGAGTGCCTGACCACCTACCTGGCCGACCAGGTGGATGCCTGGACGATGGTTGCCGATGGCACTTATCACCATGTGCCAAGCACCCGCAACCGGACCACCGATAAACCGAAGGCTGCACTCGGTGCACAGGGTAAGTTGATGGCACGGTATTCAGCCAAGCCTTGATTGAATAAGGGAGTGATGCTATGGATTTGATACTCTGGCGGCACGCTCAGGCGCATGAAGCCGAGGAGGGTTGCGATGACCTGTCGCGCGCCCTCACCGCCAAGGGCGAAGGCCAGGCGACGCGCGTGGGTAAATGGCTCGATCGCCAGTTGCCCGAGAGCACGCGCGTGCTGGTCAGCCCGGCGCGGCGTGCCGAGCAGACCGCGCGTGCGCTGGGGCGCAAGTTCAAGTTTCGTGACGAACTGGGCCCGGAGTGTTCTGCCGACGAGGCGCTGGCCTTCATCAAATGGACCGCAGAAAACGGCCCGCCGCACAAGGGCGCGGTGCTGCTGGTCGGCCACCAGCCCATGCTGGGGCAGATTGCCGCGCGCCTGCTGAATGTGGATGAAGCCGCTTGCGACATGCGCAAAGGCGCTGTCTGGTGGCTGCGCAGCCGCCAGCGCGAAGATGCCCTGCACGTGTCGCTGCTGACGGTGATCAGCCCGGAGCTGATCTGAAGCAGTGGCGGCCTACTGCACCACCAGCTCAAAACTCCAGGGCATCTTTTGCCAGGCAATGCTTTCCTGGCGCAGCAAGTGGGCTGACTGCGGGTGGTCGCTGACCCAGGCCTCATCGGCCGTCAGGCTGAAGCGCTGGCGCTTGGGGCTGTAAGCCAGCGTCAGGCCGCTGTCTTGCGGGTCTTGCCGTGCGTGGCACAAGATCACCGCCAGGCGCAGCGCCAGCAGCAGCATCACAAAGCCGGGTTCGTCAAAATCGGCGTCCAGCTTCTTGAGTTTGCCGCGGTGGCCCAGCACCAGCAGGCCCAGTCGGTGCAGCTCGGGCAGGCTGAAGCCCACGGTGTCGGCGTTTTCCAGAATGTAGGCACCGTGCTTGTGGTAGTCGCTGTTGGAGATGGCCATGCCTACCTCATGCAGTGCGCAGGCCCAGCCCAGTTTGCGCTGCAGCGCCGCTGCGTCGGGCATGGGTGAAGGCATCAGTTGCGCCAGCAGGCGGCCAGCCACGGCGCTGACGCGACTGGCCTGGACGGTATCGACCGAAAATTTCTGGGCCAGCCGCTGTACCGACACATCGCGGGCGTCGGTGGCGTGGGCCTCGCGCTCCACCATTTCCAGCAACACACCGTGGCGCAGTGCGCCCTGGGCCACTTGCAGGGTGTCGATCTTCAGCAGGTCCATCAGGCCGCGCAGCACGCTGACACCACCACCCAGCACGGCACGACGTTCGTCTTTCAGGCCGGCCAATTGCACCTGGTTGACATTGCCAGCGCGCAGCAGGCATTTCACCAGCCAGTGCAGACCTTCGCTGCTGATTTCCCCTTCGGTCCAACCCGCCAGGGCCAGAATGTCGGCCACCGCACCCACAGTGCCAGAGGCACCATAGGCGGCGTCCCATTGCTGCCGCGGGTAGTTGGCCACGGCCTCATCGAGCACGGCTTGCGCGGCAATTTCGGCGCGGTACAGGGTTTCCTCGGTGAATTCGCCTTTGGGAAAGTACTTCATCGACCAGGTCACACTGCCGACCCGATACGACGCGGTTTGCAATGGCTCGGTGCCATGGCCCAACACCAGCTCGGTGGAGCGTCCGCCAATGTCGATCACCAGTCGGCGCTCATCGCTTTGCGGCAGCAGGTGTGTCACGCCCTGGTAAATCAGCCGCGCCTCTTCGGTGCCGGCGATGACTTCAATGGGAAAGCCCAGAATCTCCTGCCCATGCTTCAAAAACTCGTCGCGGTTGCGGGCTTCACGCAGCGTCTGGGTGGCAACGGCGCGCACCTGGTCGGGTCCAAAACCGCCCAGCCGTTCAGCAAATCGTGCCAGGCAGTCCCAGCCACGCGTCATGGCCTCTGTCGAGAGATTGCGGTTTTCGTCAAAGCCGTTGCCAAGTCGCACGGTTTCCTTGAGGTAGTCCACGCGCTGGACCTGCCCATGCTCAAAACGCCCGATTTCCAGCCGGAAGCTGTTGGAGCCCAGGTCGATGGCTGCCAGGAATGTGCCGTTGTTCATATCACGAGTTTACGTTTGTGGTGTGACAGAGCGGTGTCAACCGCATGTCACAGGCAGGTGGCGCTGTACCGGATTGGATCGAATGTATATGGTAAAAAGTGCCTCTAGCCCTTATGAAATAAGCGCTGACAGCTATCAAAAATAGACGAGATTCACTGGCACTGCGCCCCGTCGCGCAGCGCACAGCGCTGTGCGTAGGCAGGCGACTCCAGTTGCAGGGTGACGTGGCGGATCTCGAAATGGTCGTGCAACGCATGTTCGGCATGGTGCAGCAGCGCACCCGTGTCTGCCACCTGATCCGCCAGCACCAGATGCGCGGTGAGCGCGATGTCGCTGGTGCCCATGGCCCAGACATGCAAGTCATGCACCTCGGTCACGCCGGCCAGGCCCAGCAACAGGCGCCGCACGGCAGCGATATCCACCGCATCCGGCACACCATCAAACATCAGGTGCACCGATTGGCGCAGCAGGCCCCAGGTGCCCAGCACAATCACCACGGCAATGGCCAGACTCATCACCGGGTCGATCCAGGCCCAGCCCTGCCACAGGTACAGCGCACCACCCAGCACCACGCCCAGCGACACCAGCGCGTCCGCCGCCATGTGCAAAAACGCGCCGCGAATGTTCAGGTCGTCCTTGCGTCCGCGCATGAACAGCAGTGCCGTGGCGGTATTGATAACCATGCCCACGCCCGCCACCGCCATGATGGTCCAGCCTTGCGTGGCCTCGGGAGACTTCAGGCGGCCAGCCGCCTCCCAGCCCAGCCAGCCCATAGCCACCAGCAGCAGCACCGCGTTGGTGAACGCCGCCAGAATCGACGCGCGTTTGAAGCCGTAAGTGTGGCGAGCATCGGGTCGCCACTTGCCCGCCAGTGCGCCACCCCAGGCAAGCAGCAGGCCGGCCACGTCGCTCAGGTTGTGACCGGCATCGGCCAGCAGCGCCAGCGAGTTGATCTGCCAGCCATAAAACCCCTCGATCAGCACAAAAGCCGTGTTTAGCGCGATGCCAATGGCAAAGGCCCGGTTGAAGGTCGCTGGGGCGTGGTGGTGGCTGTGGTCGTGGTGGTCTTCTGAACTCATGAGGCAAGGCGCGTAGGGACGGGGCCATTTTGCAGCACCTGGAGTGGGGCAGCGGCTGATGTGGCTGTTGTCACCGTCATGTCACGCAAATGCCGTCAACGCGTCACGTTGGAACCGCACCATTGGGCGCACAACAACGGAGGTCTACATGAATGAATTACCCAACCCCACGTTTGCCTTTTCCCCGGTCTCCTTGCCCAGGGGGTCACTTCATCGACCTGACCTACGCCAGCCTGAGTCGTCGCCCGGTGTGGCAAAAACTGAGCGCGGCGGTCTGCAGGTATCGTGGGCGCGCCACGCGGATGAGGTTCGTCAGGCCCAGCGCCTGAGGTACCAGGTCTTTGCCGGCGAGATGGGCGCACGCCTGAGCACCACGGTGCCAGATCACGATGTGGACATTTTCGACAATTACTGCGAACACCTGCTGGTGCGTGACGAGGCCTCCCAAGAAGTGGTCGGCACCTACCGCGTGCTGACCCCCGCGCAGGCCAAACGCATTGGCAGCACCTACAGCGACACCGAGTTTGACCTGGTGCGTCTGCGCGGTCTGCGTGAGCGCATGGTAGAGCTGGGTCGCAGCTGCGTGCACCCCGACCACCGCCACGGCGGCGTGATCATGGCGCTGTGGGGTGCGCTGGCCGAATTCATGGTGCGCAACCAGCTCGACACCATGGTCGGCTGCGCCAGCATTCCGATGCTGCACAACGGGGTGGTCAGCGGCGATGTGGCGGCCAGCATCTGGCGCCAGTTGCAGGCGACCCACATGGCACCGATTGAATACCATGTGCGCCCGCGCTTGCCGTTGCCGGTGGAGGAGTTGGATGACAGCCTGCTGGTGGAGCCGCCTGCGCTGATCAAGGGCTACCTGCGCCTGGGTGCCAAGGTGCTGGGCGCGCCAGCCTGGGACCCGGATTTCAACACCGCAGATTTGCCGATGCTGATGCGCATCCACGACCTGCCGTCGCGCTATCGCAAGCACTTTCTGGGCGCTTGATCACCCGGCTTATGAGCCGGTGGGCAACTCGCGCAAGTCTTCCACGGCACCCCGGGTGTCCCGGGCCAGCGCGCGCCGGTCACGCCCCAGGGGCGGCTGCGCTGGTCCAAGCCGCACCTCCGCCCGCAGCCCTGGATGGCGCACCGTGCGCCACATGGATTGCAGCAGGGTGTCATCGTCAATATAGGCGGGGGCCAGACTGATCTGTCCGCTGGCGCGGTCCACAAACTGCAGGGCCGCCGGCTGCACCGGTGCATCAGCCGAGACGGCGGCCTGAAACAGGTTGGCATGAAACGGCAACACTTGCAGGCCGTTGCTGGTGGTACCCTCCGGAAAAATGGTCAGCGCCTCACCGGCTTTCAGATGCTCGGCCATCTGGTGCACCACCCGCAGCGCATCGCGCGGCGACTCGCGGCTGATGAACAGCGTGCCTGCGTTAATGGCCAGTCGCCCCATCAGCGGCCAGTGGCGCACCTCGGCCTTGGCCACAAAGCGGCTCGGGCAGACAGCCTGCAGCACCAGAATGTCCAGCCACGACACATGGTTGGCCGCGCGCAGCACCGGGCCAGAGTCAGGAAGGGGTCCGGTAACTTTTAATTCAATAGTGAGTAGCCCAAGCGCAGCAAGGGCCCAAGCCTGAATTCTTTGTTCTTTTTGTGCCGGTTCCAGGGCCGGAAAGACAAAACGCATGGTCCACAGCCCGGAGGCCAGATGCGCTGCGAGACGGGCAAGTTTCCAGGCGGCAAGAGCGTTTTTCATCAGGCTTTCAACAGGGCAACACGCCAGTCTAGTTTGGCCATGTGTCAGCGTGATGACGGTCGGCGCGTGGTGTGCAATACCCACCCTGTCGCGATTTGTTCACGAAATTGTCACGACGCATTTTTAACATCGCTCAGCGTCCCGAGTGACGCGCACCCTTTGAGCCTCTTGTCACCTCAGGCGGGCTTTGGCTTTATCACTCACTGGAAACAACGACCATGTCCCATTTTCCCGAACCTTCACGCCGCCAGGCCCTCAAGTTTCTCGCCGGCTTGCCCATGCTGCCGCTGGGTGCGCTGTCAGCGGGTTCGCTGCTGTCGGGCTGTGCCACTTCCGCAGGTGGCGTTGGCTCTTCAACGGCTGCGTCCGGTTCACCATTTGTGTCAGCGTCATTTGCCGGTATGGCTGCGCCCACGCTGGTCAACCCTGCTGCCATGGCGACCACCACCGTGGCATCGCGCCTACAGGTGACGCGCCAGGACGGCAGCACCAGCGACTACCAGCTCGGTCATGAGACGTTTTTTGTCACTGGCGATAGGGTGTCTGACGGACGCGGCGGCCAGGTGGTGGCCGGTGGGTACTTTGACATCCTGAACCGTCCCATCATGGACAAATCCTTCCCCGGCAAAGAGCGTCAGATGTTTTCTGACTGCCCGGATGGTTCCTCGCTGCTGCAGCTGGCGCACGCCAAAGTGGACGGCATCAAGGGCAAGCCGGTGTTTGCCGTGGTGCAGTTCGAGTACGCCACGCGCAACCAGGCGGGTGACGAAACCTACGGCACGCTGCCCTCACCCATTGCCGTGCTCACGCTGGACCAGGACCCCGCCACCGGCAAGCTGAGTTTGGTCAAGTACCACAATGTCGATACCTCCGAGGTCAATGGTTTGTGGATAACCTGTGGTGCCAGCCTGTCGCCCTGGAACACGCATCTGTCGAGCGAAGAGTACGAGCCCGATGCCTTCGATGCCAAGGACATGCGCTTCAAGGCCTTTAGCCGCAAGCTGTTTGGCGACGAATTGATCGCCAACCCCTACCACTACGGCCATCTGCCCGAAGTCACCGTCAACCCGGACGGCAGCGGCTCTGTCGCCAAGCAGTTCTGCATGGGCCGCATCTCGCACGAGCTGGTGCAGGTCATGCCGGACCAGCGCAGCGTGCTGATGGGCGACGATGCCACCAACGGCGGCCTGTTCATGTTCATCGCCGACAAGGCCGCTCACCTGTCTGCCGGCACGCTGTATGTGGCCAAGTGGACGCAAACCTCGGGCATCGGCCCGGGCAGCGCGAATCTGTCGTGGATCAAGCTCGGTCATGCCACCAGCAAAGAGATCGAGGTGCTGGCCGATACCCTCAAGCCGCACGACATCATGGATGTGAAAACGTCTGACCCCAAAGATGCAAGCTACACCCATATCCGCTATTCGGGCAAAGACAACTGGGTCAAGCTGAAGCCGGGTATGGAGAAGGCCGCCGCTTTCCTCGAAACCCACCGTTACGCCGCGCTGGTCGGTGCCAGCATGGGCTTTACCAAGATGGAAGGCACCACGGTCAACGCCAAAGACAAGGTGGCCTACTCGGCCATGAGCTACATCCAGGGTTCGATGGTGGACGGCACCACCGACATCCACGTGCAGGGTCCCAAATCGGGTGCGGTGTATGCCATCAACCTGACGGGCGCGCAAAAGGATTTGACCGGTGCGACCATCGACAGCGAATGGGTGCCGGTCAGCATGGCTGCGCCAGTTGCGCTGATTGGTGAAGACCTGGCCAAGCCAGACGCGCTGGGCAACACCTCACACGCCGACAAGGTGGCCAATCCGGACAACCTGAAGTTCTCGGAAAAGCTGCGCACGCTGTTCATTGGTGAAGACAGCGGCCGCCATGTCAACAACTTTCTCTGGGCCTACAACGTTGATACGAAAAGGCTGGACCGCATCCTGTCCTGCCCGGCGGGTGCCGAATCGACCGGCCTGCACGCGGTAGATGACATCAACGGCTGGACCTACATCATGAGCAACTTTCAGCACGCGGGTGACTGGGAAAAAGGTCTCCACGACAAGGTGCAGGCCACGCTCGACCCGCTGGTGCGTGCCAATTACAAAGACCGCTTTGGTGCCGCAGTGGGTTATCTGACCGCTTTGCCTACGGGCATCAAGCTGGCCTGATCTGTTACCGCGCCGCCTCGCAACAGGCGGTGCTGTTGAATCTGGCTTGGGGCAAACAGGGCGGTCAGGTCATCGAGCAGCGCTTGCGCTTTGATCGAATGGTCGCCGCCAAAATTGCACACATACACGTCGAGCGTGACCGCGTGCAGTTCGGGCCAGGTGTGCACACACAAGTGCGACTCTGCTAGCAATACAGTAGCTGTCACCCCGCCTGGAACCTGGGCTGATGCCGGAAAAGTATGAAAGAGTTGCGCCACAGCCTGCAGCCCGGCGCGTTCAACTGCTTGCACGCACCGTTTGCCCAGTGCGTCGGCATCCAGCAGCCATCGCGTATCACACGCACAGTCGTGCAAATCGGCGGTCAGGTGCAGGCCTTGCATGGTCTGGTTTTAGCGCATGCCGATGGACACCTTGCCAAAGGCGGATTGCGCCTCACGCGGCAGGCAGCGCCAGTACACCGGGTTGGCATCCACCGTGCCGCCCAAGGCCGCTGCGGCGTGCCAGCCCCAGCGCGGCTCGTACAGGAAGGCGCGTGCCAGCGCCACGAGGTCGGCCTCACCGGCCTGCAAAATCGATTCGGCTTGCTGCGCGTCGGTGATCAGCCCCACGGCAGTGGTCAGCATGCCGCTGCTGGCGCGGATAGCTTTGGCAAACGGCACCTGGTAACCCGCACCTAATGTGATTTTTTGCTGCGGCGAGACTCCGCCTGACGACACGTGGGTGAAGTCGCAGCCAGCCGCCTTGAGTAGCTGACAAAAATCCTCGCTTTGCGGCAGGTCCCAGCCACCTTCCACCCAGTCAGACGCGGAGAGGCGCAGGCCCAGCACGCCGTCAAAGGCGGCGCGCACGGCGGCAAAAACTTCCAGCGGGAAGCGGATGCGGTTCTCGAACGAGCCACCGTAAGCATCGTTGCGCTGGTTGGCCAGAGGTGACAGAAACTGGTGTAGCAAATAGCCATGCGCCCCGTGCAGTTCGATGGCCTCCACGCCGATGCGCTGCGCGCGCTGCGCGGCGGTCACAAAGGCCTCGCGGATGCGTACCAGCTCGGCCGCGCTGATCTCGGTGGGCGGCGGCTCAGAGGGCAACTGCGGCAAGGCAGACGGCCCCACGGGTTGCCAACCACCTTGCTCAGGTGACAGCAGCTGGCCACCTCGCCATGGCACTGCGCTGGAGCCCTTGCGACCGGCGTGCGCCAGCTGAATACACACGGCGGTGTGCGGAGCCAGCGCGCGGGCGCGGTGCAGGTGATCGGCCAGCGCGGCTTCGGTGGTGTCGTCCCACAGGCCCAGGCAGTTCGGGGTGATGCGGCCTTCCGGCAACACGGCAGTGGCTTCGATGGTGAACAGGGCCGCACCGCTGTTGAGCAGGTTGCCCCAGTGCATCAAATGCCAGTCGGTGGCGCAACCGTCATGTGCCGAGTATTGGCACATGGGGGCTACCACCAGCCGGTTGGGCAGGGTGATGCCGCCGCGCGGCGAGGGCAGATGCAAGGGTGAAAAAAGCAGACTCATGATGGCGGGTGTAGGTTGCGACGTGGGTGCGAAGCATAGCCCAAGGCGGTGCGCACCCATGTTGCCCACGCCCGTCGGCAAGCCTTGTGACGGCTTTGTTCCCGCTGTTGTCAGCCGTCGGTAAAATGTGGCCCGACCCGCTTGAAACATGACCCCGCCGGCTTTTTTTCGTGCCGTGCAAGCCACAGGTTGGTTTTAATTAACTCCCGGAGAAAAGTATGACGATCAAGATTGGTATCAACGGCTTTGGCCGCATTGGCCGCAACGTGTTACGTTCCGCGCTGCAGAGCTTCGACGACATTGAAGTGGTGGCGATCAACGACCTGCTGGAGCCGCACTATCTGGCGTACATGCTGCAATACGACTCGGTGCATGGTCGTTTCAAGGGTGACGTGTCGGTCGAAGGCAACACGCTGATCGTCAACGGCAAAAAGATCCGCCTGACGCAAGAGCGTGACCCGGCCAACCTGAAGTGGAACGAAGTCGGTGCCGACATCGTGGTCGAATCCACCGGCATCTTCCTGGACAAGGCCGGCGGTGAAAAACACATTGCAGCCGGTGCCAAGAAGGTCATTTTCTCGGCCCCAAGCAAAGACGACACCCCGATGTTCGTGTTTGGCGTGAATGACAAGACCTATGCTGGTCAGGCCATCATCTCCAATGCATCGTGTACCACCAACTGCCTGGCCCCGCTGGCCAAGGTGATTCACGACAAGTTTGGCATCAAGCGTGGCCTGATGACCACCGTCCATGCCGCCACTGCCACGCAAAAAACCGTGGACGGCCCGAGCAACAAAGACTGGCGCGGCGGCCGTGGCATTCTGGAGAACATCATTCCTTCCAGCACCGGCGCTGCCAAGGCCGTCGGCGTGGTCATTCCAGACCTGAACAAGAAGCTCACCGGTATGTCTTTCCGCGTGCCCACCAGTGACGTGTCGGTGGTCGATTTGACCTGTGAACTCAACACCAGCGCCACCATGGCTGAAATCTGCGCCGAGATCAAGGCCCAGTCTGAAGGCGCTATGAAGGGTGTGCTGGGATACACCACTGACAAAGTGGTGGCCACCGATTTCCGTGGTGAAACCCGCACCAGCGTGTTTGACGCGGATGCCTCCATCGCGCTGGACGGCACTTTCGTCAAGCTGGTGGCCTGGTACGACAACGAATGGGGTTACTCCAACAAGTGCCTGGAAATGGTGCGCGTGGTCGCCAAGTAAGCGAAACCGCCACCCAGGAAAAAAGGCCCGGCTGCCTGGCAGCACGGGCCTTTTTTGCATGGGGATGGCTGCCAGATCGGCGTGGCGGCCAGCGCGAGATCAACCCATCGAGTACTTGTTTTGTCCCAGCATGGCGGGGGTCACCAGCGTGATGCCCGACTCGCTCACGTGAAAACGCTTGCGGTCTTCTTCCACATTCACGCCAATCTGCGTGCCTTCAGGCAGGTTGCAGTCGCGGTCCAGAATGCATTTTTTGACGACGCAGTGTCGCCCGATCTGCACATTGGGCAGGATTACCGAGTCTTCCACCAGCGAATAGCTGTGCACGTGCACGCCTGAAAACAGCATGGAATGCCGCACCGTGGCACCGCTGATGATGCAGCCGCCCGACACCGTGGAGTCCACCGCACTGCCTCGGCGGGTTTCGTCGTCAAACACAAACTTGGCGGGCGGCCGCTGCTCCTGCCAGGTCCAGATCGGCCAGTTGTCGTCGTACAGATTGAGGTCGGGGGTCACCTCCACCAGATCCATGTTGGCAGTCCAATAGGCATCGAGTGTTCCCACGTCACGCCAGTAGGCAGGTTTGCCAGGCTCCTGCACGCAGCTCTCGGCAAAGTTCTGGGCAAAGGTGCGGTAGCGTTTGACGCAGTGCGGAATGATGTCCTTGCCAAAATCGTGGCTGGACTTCGGGTCGTCCGCATCGCGCTGGAGCTGCTCGAACAAAAAGCGGGCGTTGAACACGTAAATGCCCATGCTGGCCAGCGCCATGTCGGGGTTGCCGGGCATGGATGGCGGGTTGGCGGGTTTCTCCTGGAACTCCACCACGCGCGCTTCGTCGTTCACGGCCATCACGCCAAAGCCGCTGGCTTCTTTCAGCGGTACCTCAATGCAGGCCACGGTCATGTCCGCCTTGCGCTCGACATGGCCCAGCAGCAGGCGGCCATAGTCCATGCGGTAGATGTGGTCGCCCGAGAGGATCAGCACGAACTGCGGGTTCGTGTGACGGATTTCGCGCAGGTTCTGGTACACCGCGTCGGCCGTGCCCTGGTACCAGTGCGACTCATCCACCTGCTGCTGCGCGGGCATGATCTCGATGAACTCGCCCAGGCGGCCATCCAGAAAGCTCCAGCCCAGCTGCAGGTGCCGGATCAGGCTCTGGGATTTGTACTGGGTGGCCACGCCGACGCGGCGCACGCCCGAATTGACGCAGTTGGACAAGGTGAAATCGATGATGCGGAACTTGCCGCCAAACGGCACTGCGGGCTTGGAGCGCCAGTCGGTGAGCTCTCGCAGGCGGCTGCCGCGGCCACCGGCCAGAACCATGGCGAAGGTGTTGCGGGTCAAGATGCTGACGAGTCGGGGGTCGTGCTGGCCGTCTGTGCCGAAAGTTGATGCGTCGAAAGTGGTCATGGAATGCGCTCGGTTAGGTTTCACTAGGCCATGCCGCTGGTCGATCCAGCGTTCAACAACTGATTCTATTGACTTGACGCTTGAAATGCATCGTTTTTTTGACTCCGGCACGTTTTTGGTGATCCACCCGGCTATAAAGAAAAATAGCTGCCAGCCCTTGTAGTAAAAGGGCTGGCAGCTATCAAAAATAATATCGCTGAGCGGCTATTCGGCGGTCTTACTCCGGTACGCAGATCTGGCCACGCTGCATAGCGATGACGGTGCGCACGCAGATCACTGACACCAGCACCACCAGTAACGACAGCAGTACCGGGAACAGCACGGCAAAAAAGCTGCCACCCACTTTGTCCAGCATCACCGAAGTGGCGATCGTCAGCGCAGCCACCGGGAAGGTATAGGCCCACCACGGCAGGGCAAACGACAGCTTCGCGAAGTACTTGGCCTGGGCCAGCAGCAGCATGAAGACGAACAGGCCAAAGTAATAAAAAATGCGTGCGGCATCATCCACCACGCCGTGATGCAGCTTGACCCACGAAATGAAACCCACGGCAGGCGGCGCAATCAGGATGAACAGTGTGGGCAGCAATTTGCTCGGGATCATCGGGTGGAAGAAAAAGCGGTTGAACAGCACGGCCAGCAGTGGCAGCCACATCACCAGCCGGACGCTGAAGTAAAACCACGACACTTCCTGAAAACCCAATGGCACGCCAGCAATCGGTACCAGAATATTGCCCACGATGGGAATGAACCAGGCCGGGTTGCCGTGCTGCACCTGAAACTTGTCGTGGTGCATCCAGTTCGACAAAATGGCCAGGGTGAACAGCAGTTGCACCGTGGCACCCACCGCCCACAAATACAGCGATACGCCAGGGTAACGCCCGATGGCAGCGATGGCCAGCAACAGCATGCCAATCGACATGGCCGGGAAGAAGCTCAGCCGGATCGGGTGGCTGAACTCGGCCACCACATGCGGGCGGTGCAGCACAAACTTGGCCAGGTAGGCCAGGCTGATCGCCACAAAAACCAGCGCGGTGATGATCAGCAAAACCGCGCTGGGCGACACCGACCAGCCCCACAGGTGCTCGGCTTTTTCCAGCGCGATGGTGGTGCCGGCCAGTCCCATGACGATGGAAAACATGGACACCGGCATGTGTTCAAGGCGGCCATGGACGTCAGCGGGTGCGCCAGCGGGCGCGGCGGGGGTGCTCATGTCCACAAATCTCCAGTAATTTACTCAGGAAATAATGATACCTGCCACGATATTTCTCGCAAGGTGACCTGAGTCACAAAGCGCGGGCGCCAGGCGGCTATGGATGTGATGTCTGCGCCCGGGCGGGGGCACTCGCCGGTCGCGGCCAGGCCCGGGCATCCCGCACCAGTTGGCCACAATCGCTGTCCTGGCCGGGGCCCGCGTCGATCAGCGGCAGCAAGGCCAGCAGCGGGTTGAGCAGGCCCAGCGCCACCGCACCGACCGCGCGCGCGGCCACACGACCTTTGTCGATGCTGACCTGGGGCTGGGCAAAACTGCCGCGAATGTATATCGGGCTGCGCAAGGCCACCGGGCTGGTGGCTTTGGTTTTTGGGGTGAGCGTCAGGTCAAGCTTTTCATGCGCCAAATCTATGCTGCCGCTGCCCAGCAGGGTGGTGATCTGGGTGTCAAACACCAAGGCGTCGGTCTGCATCACCCCGGCCTTGACATTGAAGTCCGCCACCGCGCAGCGCAGTTTCACCAGCTTGTCGCCGGTCAAGTTCAGGCTCAGGATTTCCCACAGATGCAAACCGGCCTTTTCCATCATCAGTTTGCTGATCTGGCCGCCTGCCACCACCAGACCGAGTTTGCCATTGGCACTGGCCAGCATGCTGCCAACCGAATTGCCGCTGCCCGCCAAGTCGAACTCGCCATTGATCTGGCCAATGCTGGTGTGGCTGAGGTCCACCGTGGGGAACAGCTTGGCCAGCAAAACCTTGCGTGCCCGCACCTGCGCAGTCGCCTGGATGGGTGTGGCGCGGCCGTCCAGCGTGATGCGGGTCTGAAGCTGCCCGCCCGCCAGGCCAAAATTGAGCGGGTCCAGCGTCAGCACAGAATCGCGCAGGGTCAAATGAACGTTCAGGTCTTCCAGCGGCAGGGCTTCAGCACGGCGCAAGGTTTTGGCGGTGAGTAACACGTCGGCATCCACCGAGTCCCAACGCGCGGCGTTGAAGGGCAGGTCTGGCAAGACGCGGGCTTGGCCCAGCGGGTCTTTCACCGCACGGGTGACGCTGCCCGAGCGCGCGCCAATCAAGGACCCGAGGTCGTCCAGCGCCAGCAGCTTGGAGGTCAATGCGGCGCTCAAGGCAGGCCGCTTGCCTCCGGTAACCACCTCGACAAACCCGGCGAGGTCGCTGGCACCGACGCGGCCGGTGAACTTCTCAAAGCGCCAGCGGTTTTCCTTATGCAGCAGATGACCCTCGGCTGTATAGGCCAGAGTCACCGGAAAGGCAATGCCCAGCAGCGGGTAGAGCTGCTCCAGGCTGGCGCCAGACAGCGCCATCTGCATGTCCACCGCCGTGAGCGCCAGCAAGCCGGTGATCGTGCCGTCCACTTGCACATGGGTCGGGCCCACGCTGCCGGTCAGCTTGAGGGGGTATGGCTGGCTGGTGTCGCGCAGCGCCAGCACCGGCCCGCCGGTGCCTTGCGCCTTGACCGGCAGACCCTTGAACTGGCCGGTGGCCGTGAAATTCAGGTCATGTTTCTTCGGATTGCTGGGCGCCCCTGAGGCTGTGGAGAGTTGGGTGCGAATACTGGTTCTTTGGCTGGCATCGTCATAGCCCAGCGTGCCGTGGTCGAGCGCCACCCGGCCGATGTGAATGCGTGCGTTCTCGTCCTGCTGATTCAGGTCCAGGAGCCAGCTTTTGCGTCGGTCGGGGGACTGTTCCAGAAAAATGGCGGCGTGGTCCAGCCGCACCTCGGTGAAGGCCAATTCGCGTCGCAGTAGCGCGGGCAGATCCACACTCACCTCCACACCTTCTGCCGTCACCATCTGCTTTTCTTTGGCCCAGGACGGATTGGCATAGGCGACGCCGGCGGCATGCAGGCGGGCCACCGGCCAGCCAAACTTCATGGTCAGATCACCGCTGAGCACCAGTTCACGCCCGGTCTTTTGGATGGCCAGGCGCTCCAGGGGCGCGCGCAACCAGTTCCAGCCCACCAGCGCGATGGTCAGAACGGCCAACAGCACCAGCCCCAACAGCGAACCGCCTGCCCACATCAGGGAACGAAGCAGCACCGATTGGGTGGGAGAAACCATGCGCGCAGTGCTTTCACAGTGACTGGCTCCGGGAGCGGCCAGATTCTTGCGCGATTGTTGTTGCGCCGGGCAAACGGCACAGTGCGCCAGCGCACCCAAGGGCGCCGGCAGGGCGGGGTCTGGCAGTCGCGTCAGGCCCGCTGCGGCACCAGCAGGCCGCGTACCACCGCAGGTCGGGCCACAAAGGCGGCCAGCGCACGCGTCACATGGGGGAAGTCGGCCAAACCTACCAGATCGGCAGCTTGGTAGCGCTCGATCAGGTTGCGCACCCAAGGCAGGATGGCCATGTCGGCAATGGTGTAGTCCTCGCCCATGACCCAGGCGCGCGTGGCCAGGCGCTGGTTCAGCACGCCCAGCAGACGCCGGGACTCGGCCACGTACCGGTCGCGCGGGCGCTTGTCCTCATAGTCCTTGCCGCCGAACACATTAAAAAAGCCCAACTGGCCAAACATCGGGCCAATACCACCCATCTGGAACATCAGCCATTGAATGGTCTCGTAGTGTTTGGCCGGGTCGGTTGGTAGGAACTGCCCGGTTTTTTCTGCCAGATACATCAGGATGGCCCCGGATTCAAAAAGCGCCAGCGGCCGACTGCCGGGGCCGTGGGGGTCGATGATGGCAGGGATTTTGTTGTTGGGGAAGGTGGCGACGAACTCGGGCGAGAACTGGTCGTTGGTCTCAAAACTGATCAGGTGCGCCTCATACGGCAGGCCGGTTTCTTCCAGCATGATCGACACCTTCACGCCGTTGGGCGTGGGCAGCGAGTAGAGCTGCAGGCGCTCCGGGTGCTGGGCGGGCCATTTGCGGGTGATGGCGAAGCTGGAGAGGTCTGACATGGTGGTTCCTCAAGGTGGGGTGTTAGAAACGCTGGATGTGGAAAGCAGTTTATCTATTCACAAATAACCCTAATGACTTGAATCACATCATATTTATATCCTGATTATCTATTCATATAATCATTCATGGCCAGCCCAAACGACCTCACTCAACACGCCTGGCAGGCGCTGCGCCGCCAGGGCAGTGTGCTGACCAGCGCCGAGCTTCAGGCCAGTCTGGGTGTGAGCCAGCCCACGGTATCACGGGCTCTGTCACCACTCATCCAGTCGGGGCAAGTGCAAAAAGTGGGCGCGGCGCGCTCGCAGCGTTATGTGCTGGCGCGCAGCGTGCCCGGCGTGGGGCGCGAGGTGCAGGTGATGCGCATCGACACGCGCGGGCAGCCGTCGCCCTTTGCGCGGATGGTGCCGCTGGAAGGTGGTGCGTTCTGGGTCGATGAAGCCGACGGTGTCAGCGCCAAACACGACGGACTGCCCTGGTTTCTGGACGACATGCGCCCCCAGGGCTTCATGGGCCGCACGTTTGCCCACGCCCACCCCGAGCTGCAACTCGGCAGCGACCCGCGCCACTGGAGCGACGACGACGTGCTGCGCGCGCTCACCCTGTTTGGTGACGACCTGCCTGGCAACCTGATTTTGGGTGAGGCGGCGTTTGCGCGGTTTTTCACCCTGCCCGAGCGCGCCTCCCGCGTGGAGTCAGCCGCTGACTACCCGCGCCTGGCCGACCAGGCCATGCAGGGCACACACCCGGGCTCGTCGGCGGGCGGCGAGCAGCCCAAGTTCTGCACCATCACTGTCGGGCGGCCTGTGCTGGTGAAGTTTTCGCCCGCAGGCGACAGCGCTGTGGACCAGCGCACGCGCGACTTGCTGGTGTGTGAACACCTCGCGCTAAAGACGCTGGCGGAGGCTGGCATCCCCGCCGCGCGCACCCAAATTTATAGCGTTGCTGGCCGGATCTTCCTGGAGTCCGAGCGTTTTGATCGCACACCAGCCGCCAACGCGCAGGGTCAGGTGGGCCGCATCGGCATGGTGTCCTTGCAGGTGTACGACGCCGAATACGTGGGCGAGATGGACAACTGGGCCGCCACCGCCAATCGCATGGTGGCGCGCAAATTGTTGACGCCTGCCGATGCCCGCACCCTGCGCCTGCTGGAAGCCTACGGCCAGCTCATCGCCAACACCGACCGGCATTACGGCAACATCTCGCTGCTGATCCAGAACGACGACTGGGTGCTGTCACCCACCTATGACATGCTGCCCATGCTTTACGCGCCGGTCGCTGGAGAACTGGTGGCGCGGGACTTTGCCACCCGGCCGCTGCAACCCACCGCAGCCACGCTGCCCGAGTGGCAACAAGCCCGCGTGCTGGCCGCCACCTTCTGGCAAGCCGCCGCCAGCGATGCGCGAGTGTCAGAGGATTTCAGGCAGATTGCGGCACAAAATTTAAGCCATATTAGCCTCTAGCCCTTTGAATACAAGCGCCAAGCGCTATCAAAATCATATTTTTCGGAAGTCTCGGTACTGGCGCACGCCGGGAGGTCGATCCGGGTACAGACTGTGAGGGTGATGGAGAGCGGCGGATAATCCGGCTGCCCTGGCAGTCCAGGCACTTTGGTTTGCGCGTGTCCTTATTCTCCCGATTTACCCTTTTTGTCACTGATCGCTGGCATCGCCTGCGCCGCCCCACCCGGCGCGAACTGGTTTGGGCGCTGGGTGCGGTCCCCGCGCTGTTTCTGGCCTATGTGCTGGTGCTGATTCCGTTCACGCCGGCCATCAGCGACATCCGCAAGGCCAAGCTGGAGCAGCCCGCGCAGGTGCTCTCGGCAGACGGCAAGCTGCTGGCTGAATTCAAGTGGGCCAACCGCGACTGGGTGCCGCTCAACGACATCGCGCCCTCGGTGGTCACTGCGCTGATCGCCACCGAAGACCACCACTTTTACGAACACTTCGGCCTGGACTGGCGGCGCACGGCCTCGGCCGCGCTGCACACGTTTTCAGGTGATCGCCAGGGCGGCTCGACCCTGACACAGCAACTCGCGCGCAATCTGTACCCGCAAGAGATTGGGCGTGCGCCCACACTGACCCGCAAGCTCAAGGAAGCCATCACCGCCCTCAAGATCGAAGCGCTTTACACCAAGCCCGAGATTCTGGAGACTTACCTCAACACCGTGCCGTTCCTTTACAACGCCTTTGGCATCGAGATGGCCGCGCGCACCTACTTTGACAAGTCGGCGGACAAGTTGAGCGTGCTGGAAAGCGCCACACTGGTTGGCATGCTCAAGGGCAACAGCTATTACAACCCTGTGCTCAACCCCGAGCGCGCCCTGCAGCGGCGCAACACCGTGCTGTCGCAAATGGTCAAGTGGGGCAAGCTCGATGCCGCGCAGTTCGAGACCCTGAAAAAGC
Organism: uncultured beta proteobacterium; assembly: GCA_903905735.1. Classification (GTDB taxonomy): domain Bacteria; phylum Pseudomonadota; class Gammaproteobacteria; order Burkholderiales; family Burkholderiaceae_C; genus Rhodoferax. The sequence continues at coordinate 22,828 of CAIVHU010000318.1, read as the reverse complement.
GGCCGCTGCGCGTCGAGTTCGAACGCCAGCTGGAAACGCCCGGCCCGGCCCCTCACTTTGCCCAGCAACTGCGCAAATGGCTCATCACCTGGGCCGACAAGCATGACTACAACATTTATGCGGACGGGCTGGTGGTCTACACCACCATCGACTCGCGCCTGCAGGCGGCGGCCAACCAGGCCGTGGCCCGCCAGGGGCGGCAGCTGCAAGGTCTGGCCGATGCCGCTTGGGCGCCGCGTGCCGTCTGGGGGCCGGGCAACGCCCTGGCGCAAACTTTTGTGCGGGACACGCCCGAGTTCAAAACCGCGCGTGACGGCGGCCTGACCGACGCTGCCGCCCTGAAGCAACTGATGGCCGATGCCTCGTTCATGCGCAGCCTGCGCGAGCAAAAAACACGCGTGCAGGCGGGCTTCATGGCGCTGGACCCGCGCACCAGCCAGGTCCGCGCCTGGGTCGGCAGCCGCGACTTTGCCGTTGACCCGTTTGACCATGTGCAGCAGGCGCGCCGCCAGCCTGGCTCCACCTTCAAGCCCTTTGTGTACGGTGCCGCCTTTGACAAAGGCGCCAGCCCGGAAGACACCTTGTTGGACACTGCGGTCGACATCCCGATGACCGGCGGTGAGGTGTGGCACCCCACCGACGACGGCCCGCCGAGCGGCCACGCCATCAGCCTGCGTGATGCGCTGGCATATTCCAAAAACACCATCACGGCGCAGCTGATGCAAACCGTGGGTCCGGCCCGGGTGGCCAGGTTGGCGCAAGCCATGGGCGTGCGGCAAAGCAAGCTGGAAGTCGTGCCATCGCTGGCCCTTGGCACCAGCCCCGTCACCCTGTTCGAGATGGTCAACGCCTACGGCACCATTGCCAACGGTGGTGTTTACCGCGCGGCCACGCTGGTCACGCGCATCGAAAACGCCCAGGGCGAGGTGCTGGCCGAATTCGCACCGGCTGATGCCGAGCCCGCGCTGTCGGCCAGAGTCAACTACACCTTGCTGGATGTCATGCGTGGCGTGGTTAACAAGGGCACGGGCAGTGCCATCCGCAGCCGCTACGGCATCCGCGCCGATGTGGCGGGCAAAACTGGCACCACGCAAGACAACGCTGACGGCTGGTTCATCCTGATGCACCCCGAACTGGTGGCGGGTGCCTGGGTGGGGTTCAATGATGGTCGCGTGACCCTGCGCAGCGACTATTGGGGCCAGGGGGCGCACAGCGCGTTACCCATCGTCGGTGACGTGTTCGCGCAAGCCCTGCGCAGCCGTGTGATTGATCCGCGTGCCAGGTTTGAGGCCCCACTGGACGGTTTTTTCCGTGCGTTGGTCAAGCGCGCGCGCGATTGGTTCACCAGTATGCTGGCGCGGCAACCGGAACCACCGCCCAAACGTCCCCGCCCTGTGCCACCGCCACCGGTGGTCGCACCCGCCCCGGCGTTGCCCACCAGCAGCCCCGCAGATCTGCCTGTTCCAGAAGACGCACAGCCACCCGCCAGCGCACCTGCAGAGCCAGCGTCTGACACGCGGCCCTCTGTGCCGTTCGTGCCAAACTCACCCCCTGAGCCGGACTTTTCCGCATCTGATGGCCGGTGACCCAGTCGTTGTAGACCCGCGATCAAGGTCCGGTCATTGACTCTTCAGTTCCAGGCGTGCAGCGTGGTTCGACGCGCCCGCATGGCGGCATCCGCCGCGTCACAGGTACGCCCACATCCACCCATCGCAAATGGGGCCCGCGCCCTCAAACCCCACCAAATTTGCGATCGCTGCCATGGTGAACGCTGGCCTTACCAAAGTTCACTTTCCGAGCAATTTGGCCATGTGCTGCCACGTGCGCTGCAGCAGGCCCGCGCGTTCCACATCGGCCTGAGCGACGAGCGGGGTTTCGCCCATTGGCTTACCGTTCGAGGTCGCGACCACCTTGCCGATCACAGCGCCCTTGGTCACCGGTGCCTCCAGACCCGGCGTTAGCTCCACCGATGTCTGCACTTGCTGGCCGCGCGGCACGGTCAACATCCACGGTGCTCCCAGACCTGCGGCGACCGTGTCTGCCTTGCCGAAGCCGACCTTGGCCGTCGCGACCACCGTGTTTGGCTGAATCGGGGTGACCTTCTCAAAGTTGCTGAAGCCCCAACCGAGCAGTTCTCGCGTCTCGTCAGCACGCGCCTGAGCGCTGTGGGTGTTGAGGATCACCGTGATCAGGCGCATCTCGTTGCGCTTGGATGAGGTGACCAGGCAGTAGCCGGCCGCTTCGGTGTGGCCAGTCTTCAGGCCGTCAACGGTGGGATCGGTGTACAGCAGGGCATTGCGGTTGCCTTGCTTGATGCCGTTGTACTTGAACTCGCGTTCCGCGTAGATCGGGTAGTAGTCAACGCTGTCGTGGATGATGGCGCGCGCCAGGATGGCGAGGTCACGCGCAGACGACTTGTGCTCCGGGTCGGGCAGGCCTGTGGGATTCACAAAATGGGTGTGCGTCATGCCAAGGCGCTGGGCTTCGGCATTCATCAGCTTGGCAAAGCCCTCTTCGGAGCCGGCCATGTGTTCGGCAATCGCCTTGGACGCGTCGTTGCCAGACTGGATGATGATGCCGCGCAGGATGTCGATCACCGTGGCCTGGCTGTTCAGCGGCAGATACATGCACGACTCGGTGCTCGAGCCTCGGCACCAGGCGTTCTGACTGACCGAGACCAGGTCGGTTTGCTTGAGCTTGCCGGAGTGCAGCGCCTGCTCAACGATGTAGCTGGTCATCATCTTGGTGAGCGACGCCGGCGGCAGGGGTTCGTCGGCGTTGGCCGAGGCGAGCACCTCGCCCGAGTCGAAGTCCATCAGCAGCCACGCTTTGGCGGGCAGCGCTGGCGGGCTCCCCGCCAAAGCGGTCTGAGCAGCAAGTGGCGGCTGGGCGTTCACGGCGGCCGCGGCCTGTCTGTGAGACGCAGGCTTGGTGGTGTGAGGCGCGGGCTTGGTGGCGTGGTGTCCAGCCGCGAAAGATGCAGAGCTAGGAACGATGATGCCAGCAGTGATTGCGAGAAGAAGAGGGAGGATGGAGAAAGTCTTGTTTTGCATGGCGTTTTCGGGTAGGGCGCCGATTGTCGCGTTTTGGCGTCGACCTTGTATCGAGCGGTGTTGCCGCTCGGGCTGGAAATGACCCACATGATCGGAGACGTTTGACCGCAAGGCTACCCGCCTGGTGCAAATGGCCATTGACATCGCAAGGGCTTGCCCTCTAGGCCAACAGGCTACACATTGATGGCCGCACAATCTTGGGAAGGCATCCAGTTGTGCAAAGCAATTTCCCGCAACCCCTAACAATTCGTCTGGAGCAAACATGATCAAAGTAGGTGACACCCTTCCCGCAACCGTTCTGATGGAATTTTCGGAGGTCGAAGGTGAAGGCTGCAGCATGGGGCCTAACCCGGTGGACGTGGCCAAGGCCTCGGCCGGCAAGACCATCGCGCTGTTTGCATTACCCGGTGCCTTTACCCCGACCTGCTCAGCCAAGCACGTTCCTGGCTACGTCGACAACGCGGCTGCCTTCAAGGCGGCGGGTGTGGACGAAATCTGGTGCGTGAGCGTGAACGATGCCTTCGTGATGGGCGCCTGGGCGCGTGATCAGAAGACCCATGGCAAGGTGCGGATGTTGGCCGACGGCAGTGCCGCATTTGCGAAAGCCACCGGCTTGACGCTTGATCTGACGGACAAAGGAATGGGATTGCGCAGCAACCGTTACTCCATGCTTGTCAAAGACGGCAAAGTGGTCTCTTTGAATGTCGAAGGGCCGGGCAAGTTTGAAGTCAGTGACGCTGGCACGCTGCTCGCGCAAGCCAAAGCATAAATTTTGCATCCCCGGCCGGGTGGATATCCGGCTACGGCGTTAGTACGGCCATGCGCAGCCTGCGCGCTGCGTCTTCAGCCCGTGCGTCGTCAATTTCGCGCAGCACGGCCTGCATGTCCACATCGGCGTGGGCGCGCTCAAAGTGGCCGGTCAGCAGCGTGTCATTGCCAAGCAGCCCGGCCTGGTACAGGTTCCACATCTCGGGGCCGTATTGGGTGGTCAGCAACTCCGGGGCGAACTGGCCGAAGAAGTCACGTAGGTTACCCACGTCGCGCAGCAACATGCGCTGCGCGTGGTTGTTGCCAGCAGCGTCCACTGCCTGCGGCAGGTCGATGATCACCGGCTCGTCCAGACCCGCGGCACCGTCTGCACCGGTCGTGTGTGCCAGCAGGATGTTGAACTCGGACAAATCGCCGTGCACAACCCCGGCGCAAAGCATGCGCACCACTTCCTTGATGAGTGTGGCGTGGTGTTGGCGCGCCCGCTCAGGGGTGAATGCCACGTCGTTCAGGCGCGGGGCAGCATCGCCGTTGGCGTCGGTCACCAACTCCATCAGCAGCACACCATCGCAAAAGTTGTAGGGCTGAGGCACCCGCACGCCAGCCGCAGCCAGACGGTACAGCGCATCGACCTCGGCGCTTTGCCAGGCAGCCTCCTGCTCCTGGCGGCCAAACTTGCTGCCTTTGGCCATGGCGCGGGCCGAGCGCGAATTCTTCACCTTGCGGTTTTCGGTGTAATCCACCGCCTGGCGAAAGCTGCGCTGGGTGGCTTCTTTGTAGATCTTGGCGCAACGGGTGTCATCACCGCAACGCACCACAAAGACCATCGCTTCTTTGCCGCTCATCAACTGGCGCACCACGGTGTCGATCAGGCCTTCTTCGATGAGCGTTTGCAGTCTTGTGGGTGGTTTCATCGGCGGATTGTCCGCGATGCAAGATCGCCGGATATCCGTGGGGCTACCGGTCCGTCCTGTTTAATTTTCATCTAAGCGGGGGTTCCTAGAATCATTGCACACCCAACACAGGAGTCCTGTCATGGATACCGAGACACGCGTTTTAGGACAAACCGGCAGCAGCGCCCTGGGAGCGTTTCAGGGCTTACGCGATTACCTGAACACCCAGATTCTGGGCCAGGAAAAACTGGTTGAAAGCCTGCTGGTCGCGCTGTTGGCCGACGGTCACCTGCTGGTCGAAGGGCCACCCGGCCTGGCCAAGACGCGCGCCATCAAGGCACTGGCGCAGGGGCTGGAGTGCGAGTTCCAGCGCGTGCAGTTCACCCCCGACATGCTGCCCGCCGACCTGACCGGCTCAGACATCTACCGCCCCGAAGAAGGCAACTTCCAGTTTCAGCGCGGCCCGCTGTTTCACAACCTGGTGCTGGCCGACGAAATCAACCGTGCCCCGGCCAAGGTGCAGTCTGCGCTGTTGGAAGCCATGGGCGAACACCAGATCAGCGTCGGCATGACCACTTACGCGCTGCCACGCCTGTTTCTGGTCATGGCCACGCAAAACCCGATCGAGCACGAAGGCACCTACCCGCTGCCCGAGGCGCAGCTGGACCGTTTCATGCTGCACACCCTGGTGGACTACCCGGACCGCGCCACCACCCGCCGCATCATGGACCTGACCCGGTATGAGGCGCTGGACGGGCGGCAGATGACGGCACCCGCCCGCCATGTGACGCAAGACACCGTGTTCGTCGCGCGCCGCGAAGCCCTGGGGCTGACGCTGGCCGACTCGGTGGCTGACTACATTGCCGCGCTGGTGGATGCCACCCGGCGCCCCGCCAGCTACAGCGAACAACTCGCACAGTGGCTGCGCTGGGGCGCCAGCCCGCGTGCGGCCATGGCCATCGAACGCGGTGCGCGTGCGCTGGCCTGGCTCGACGGGCGTGACTATGTGAGCCCCGAAGATGTGCAGGCCATCGCCCCCGACGCCTTGCGGCATCGCCTGCTGCTGGACTACACGGCGCAGGCGCGCGGCGTCACCTCGCAAGCCTGTATTGACGAACTGCTGCGCCTCGTTCCAGCCCCATGAAACTGCCCGAGCTCATCGACCTGGTGGTGCTGCGCGGCGCTGCGCGGGGCTTGAGCCTGCACGCACATCGCCCAGCGCTGGCGCAGTTGTATGGCGGCCATCGCAGCGCCCAGCGCGGACGCGGCCTGGAATTTGAAGAAGTACGGCCCTACGCTGCCGGGGATGACGCGCGCAGCATTGACTGGCGCGTCACCGCCCGGCGCGGCAAGCCGCACACCAAGCTGTTTCGTGAGGAGCGCGAGCGCCCGGTCTGGATCGTGGCCGACTTGCACCCGGGCCTGTTCTTTGGCAGCCGCCGCCAGTTCAAGTCAGCGGTGCTGTTGCAAGCTGCGGCCTTACTCGGCTGGGTGGCGGCCCTGGGCGGTGACCGTGTAGGTGCGGTGATCGCCAGCGGCCCTGCTGCGCCGCACATCCTGCCGCCGCGCACGCGCGAAGCCGGTGTGCTGCCGATTCTGCAAACGCTGGTTGAAAACCAGCCGCGTTCGCCCGGCGTGCCTGATCCGGAGGGTTTGTCGACCGCCCTTAAGTCGCTGCGCCCGCTGTTGCAGCCGGGCAGTCTCGTGCTGGTGCTGAGCGATTTCTCCAAGCTGGATACCGAGGTGGATGCCCTTTTGACCGGCATCAGCGCACAGAGCGACTGCCGCCTGCTGTGGGTCACCGACCCGCTGGAGCGCTCAGGTTTGCCCACAGGCACGCACCGCGTCGGTTTGCCAGAGCGCCTGTGGTGGCTGGACGGGCAAGGCAGCCGACCCGCCTGGCAGGCCGCCTGGCGCCAACGCGAACAGGCCCTGACAGATCTCACCACCCGCCTGAACCTGCCTCTGGTGCGGCTGGACACGGCCGATGTCATGCCCGACACCCTGGCCGTCTTGCTGAAGGAGCCACGATGGGCAGCGTGAAACCTGACTGGCTGGCGCAGCTGGCCCCGTCCCATGCGCCACCGCCACCGGGCTGGTGGCCGCTGGCGCCGGGCTGGTGGGTGTTGCTAGTCCTGCTGGTTCTGAGTGCGCTGGCCGTGTGGCTGTGGCAACGCCGCCCGCAGGTGCGCCTGCGCCGCGCCGCGCTACGCGAACTGGCGCACCTTGACAAAACCATCGCCGCTGATGCCGACCTGGCACGCGAGTTGACGCATCTGGTGCGCCGTTACGCGGTGGCGCGTTATGGTCGTGACACCGTGGCCACACTCAGTGGCTGCCGATGGATTGATTTTGTGGTGGCCCGTGGCGGCACACCCTGGGCGGGTGATGTCGGCCTGGGCCTGCTCCGCGCTGCGTATGGCGGCCAGTGTGATCCTGCACGCGAGCGCTGGGTGTCTGGCGCGCAGGCATTTTTCAGGGCCAGAGCATGATGCACTTTGCCTGGCCCTGGATGCTGCTGTGCCTGCCTTTGCCGTGGCTGGTGGGGCGCTTGATGCCGCCTGCCAAACCACAAGGTGGTGCGCTGTACCTGCCATTTGCCGCTACCGTGTCACGCGACTGGGTGCCCGGCCTGCGCACCAATTCCCGCTGGCGCGTGCTGCTATTTGCGCTGGTCTGGTTGCTGCTGGTGGGTGCTGCCACGCGCCCACAGTGGTTAGGCGAGCCACAACCCGTGCCCACCACAGGGCGGCGTTTGATGATGGCGGTGGATACCTCGGGCTCCATGGCCACCCAGGACATGGCGGGCGGCGCCTCACGGCTGCAGGTGGTGCAGGCCGTGGCGGGTGATTTCATCCGCCACCGCACGGGCGACCAGGTCGGCCTGATCCTGTTTGGCACCCGGCCCTACCTCCAGGCGCCACTGACGGCTGACCTGAGCACGGTAGGACAGTTTTTGAATGAATCGGTGATTGGTGTGGCCGGCCCGCAGACCGCCATTGGCGACGCCATTGGCCTGGGCATCAAGCGGCTGGAGGCGCATCGCGCCCAGGCGGGCTCCAAGAGTGAGATGGTGCTGATCCTGCTCACCGATGGCGGCAACGATGCCGGGCTGATGGACCCGATCCAGGCCGCCAAAATGGCCGCTGCGGCGGGTCTGAAGATCTACACCATCGGCGTCGGCGCGGCGGTGCAGCAAGGTTTTTTTGGCAATGGTGGCAACACGGACCTGGACGAAGCCACGCTCAAATCCATCGCGCAGATCACTGGCGGCGCGTATTTCCGCGCCACCGATGTCAATGATTTGCGTGACGTGTACGCGCAGATCGACAAGATCGAACCCGCCAGCGGTCAGGCCCAGTGGTACCGCCCCGGCAGCGAATGGTTTGCCTGGCCGCTGGGCGCAGCGCTGCTGCTCAGCGTGCTGGTTGTGTTTATGCGGGAGCGCGCATGAACTTCAACGCCTTCCTGCAGAACTTTCACTTTATTCGCCCGCTGTGGCTGCTGGCCTTGCCGGTGTTGTGGGGCATCGTGGTCTGGCTGGCGCGCCAGCGTGCGCGCGGCGAAGACTGGTCTGATGTCATCGACGCGGAGCTGCTGCCCGCCTTGCAACTAGACGGTGGTAGCGAGGGCGGCCAAAGTGCGCGCCCCTGGCCCTGGCTGACGCTGGCCTGGACACTGGCGGTGCTGGCGCTGGCTGGCCCGAGTTGGCAGCAAGACAGTGCGCAGGCCTACCGTGCCCCGGCGGCCTGGGTGCTGGTGCTGGACCTGTCGCCGTCGATGGACGCGACGGACCTGTCGCCCAACCGGGTCACCCGGGCACGTTATGCGCTGGACGACATCCTGAGCGCCGCGCGTGACGCCCGGGTCGGCATGGTGGCTTTCAGCGACGAGCCTTACACGGTGACACCGCTCACGCAAGATGTGGCCACGGTGCGCGCCCTCATGCCTTCGCTGGCACCCGAGATGATGCCCACCGCTGGTGACCACCTGGCCCCGGCGCTGACGCAGGCGCAACAGTTGCTCAGCGCCTCGGGTGCCCGCGACAAACGCATCGTGGTGGTGACCGACGGCTTTGACGACCCGGCCGCTGCGCTGCGCACGGCAGCTGCGCTCAAGGCGCAAGGCATTGCCATCAGTGTGGTTGGTGCCGGAACACCCGGTGGCGCGCCGCTAAGCGGTGCCAATGGCAGTTTTGCTCTGGGGGCCAATGGGCAGACCCAGCTGACGAAACTCAAGGTGGATCAGCTGCAGCAACTGGCCAGCAGCGGCGGCGGGCAGTATGTGGACATCGCCCATGTAACCAGCCTGGTGAAGAGCTTGCAGAGCACGTCCGAGCGGCCCGGCGACGCCATCGCCGCGCAAGGGGTGGAAGTGGCCCATTGGCGCGATGCCGGGGCCTACCTGTTGCCGATCTTGCTGTTGCTGGTGGCCTTGCTGACGCGCCGGAGGTGGCTATGAAACGTCAACTTCTGGCTGCAGCTCTGCTGGCTTTGGCGGCACACGCGCAGGCTCAGACGCCAGCTCCGGCCAAGGCTGAATCCAGCTTGCCCACCCTGTGGCCCAGCCTCTGGCGCAATGCCGACCAGCGCGCCCAGGCACTGTTGCAGCAGGGTCATGCCAACGATGCCGCCAAGCTCTATACCGACCCACGGCGCAAAGCCTACGCGCAGATTCAGGCGGGTGACTACGCGGCGGCGGCCAGCGGACTCAAAGCCTTGAACGACACCGAGGCCAATTACAACCGGGGCAATGCCCTGGCCCAGGCGGGCGACCTGCAAGGCGCGCTCGATGCGTATGACGCGGCCCTCAAGACCGACCCGAGCCATCAGGATGCCCGCCACAACCGCGATGTCGTGGCCAAGGCCTTGCAAAAGCAGAAGGACGAGCAAAAGAACAAACCGCAGGATGGCAAGCCGCAGGACAAGAAGGACGGCAACCAGAGCGCTCAAAACGGCCAGCAGGGCAGCAAGCCAGGCGACCAGCAGGGCAAACAGGGCGACAAGCCCAATGACAAGCCTGGCAGCGGCCAGGGCGCCAAGCCCGACAACCAAGCGGGTGAAAAGGCCGGTGACAAACCTGGTGACAAGTCGGGAGACAAGCAGTCTGCCCAGCAGGCGGGTCACCCGAACGACAAGCCGGGCGACACAGGCCAACCGAACCAGGGCGCGCAAAACCAACCCGGTGCCCCAGGCAAGCCAGATGCGACCCAGCCGCAGCCAGCTGCCAACGACGCCGAGCAAGCGCGTCGCGATGTCAACGCCACCCTGCAGCCGAACGCCCAAGGCGCGGCGGGCGACGCAGGTAATGCGCAGGGCAACGTCACGACACCCATGACCGAGAAACAGATGGCCCAGGAACAATGGCTGCGCAGCATCCCTGACGACCCCGGTGGCCTGCTGCGCCGCAAATTCCTGATTGAACACATGATGAGACAGCGAGAAGCCAAACCATGAACAAGACGATCCATCGCCTGGTCGTGGCCCTGCTGGCGGGCGTGTTGAGCCTGCCCGCGCTGGCCGCAGTGACCGCCTCCCTCGACAGAACCCATGTCGCCCTGGGTGACACCGTGCGCCTGCTGGTGCAAACCGACGCCAGCACCGACAAACAGCCCGACATCGGCCCGCTGCAGCAGGACTTTGACGTGCTGGGCAGCAGCCACGGCTCCAGCACGCAGATCGTCAACGGGCACATGTCATCACAAACGCAGGTCACCCTCTTCCTGTCACCCAAACACGAGGGCACGATCCGCATTCCGCCGCTGAGCTGGGGCGCGGAGCAGTCGGCCGCACTGGAGCTGATCGTAGGCGGCGGTACCAATGCGCCTGCTCAGGGCGGCGCTGGGCCCGCTGATGCGGCCCCCGTGTCGATGACGGCGACGCTCGACCAGAATCATCCCTATGTGCAATCGTCGGTGGTGCTGACGCTGCGGCTGTATGTCGGGGTGCCGCTTAGTCAGGCCAGTCTGGATATGCCCGGCAGTGCCGATGTGCTGGTCAAGCAGTTGGGTGAAGACACACAAACCACTGAATCGCGCAACGGCCGCAGCTACCAGGTGGTCGAGCGCAAATACCTGTTGATCCCGCAGCGCAGCGGCCAGATCAGCCTCAAAGGCCCCACGCTTGATGCCCAGGTGCAGGACGCCAACGTGCCGGACATCAATGCGTTCTTTGGCAATGCGTTTGGCTCAATGCCGCTGGGTCGTATGATGGGTACCACGCGGCCACTGCGCCTGTCAGCCAGCACCATCGAGCTGAACGTCCAGCCACGGCCAGCGGCCGCTACCGGGGCCGACTGGCTGCCCGCGCAAAAGGTCACGCTCGAAGAAACCTGGCGGCCAGACAACACATCGGTTCACGTCGGCGAGCCGCTCACCCGGCACCTGCATCTCACGGCACTGGGCCTCACCGGCGCGCAGTTGCCCGACCTCAGCAAGCTGATGACCGTACCCGATGGCCTCAATCCGTACCCCGACCAAGCCAAGACCGACGACAGCGTGCGCAGCGGCACCCTGCTGGGCAGCCGCGACCAGGACATCGCCCTGATTGCCAGCCAGCCCGGTCACTACGAGCTGCCCGCCCTGAAAGTGGCCTGGTGGGACACCGTGGCCAACGTTCAGCGCGAAGCAACGCTGCCCGCCCGCACGCTTGATGTTCTACCGGCGGTCGGTGGCCAAGTGGCGTCCATCCCCCCAGTGGCGAACAATCCGGCTGCGGCGCTGCCAACACTGGATGCGCCTGGCAACGCCTTGCATCTGAATGTACCACCGGGCAGCATGACGACCCATGCCTCGGTATGGCCGTGGGTCAGTGCGGTGTTTGCATTGCTTTGGCTGGGCACCGGTTTTGCCTGGTGGCGCGCGCGGAACACTCGGGCGTTTATCGCCTCAGCGCCAGCAACCCCTTCGCCTGCATCCGCTGATCGTGCCGCTGGTTTGCCAACTGGCAAAGCGCTCAGCGAACTGCAGCGTGCCTGCCGCGACAACGACGCGCAAACGGCGCGCCAGGCTGTGCTGGTCTGGGCCGCCAGTTTCTGGCCGGATTCACCCCCACGCGGCCTGCAAGCCATTGCCCAGCGCCTAGCCGACCCGCGTTTCACCGAGCCGCTGCAACAGCTGGACCGCGCCTGCTATACCGCCGCGCCGTGGCAGGGTGACTCACTGGCGCAAGCCTTTGCGCAGCCGCCAAAGCAAACCGCCACCGAGAAGGCCAAGCCGGTGATCCCTAACCTGTATGACTAGAAAGCAATGGCCGAACGCCTGATCAACCAATACGGCGTCGATGTGCCGCAGGCCATTGCCGAGATGATCGCCAAGGTACATCCGGCCTTCGACCGCTCTGGTTTTGTCCGCGAGGCGCTGGACGGATACGACGCACTGCCATTGATGGCGCGGGGCAAAAAAATCGCCCGGGCTTTGCGCCACTTTTTGCCAGACGACTATGCCCGAGCTGTCGCCATCCTGATGGATTCACTCGACCAGCCGCATGGCCGCGACCCCCGCCAGAGCCTGGGGTCGTTTTTGTATCTGCCTCATACGATGTTTGTGGCTGAATACGGTTTGGCGCATTTTGAGCTGTCCATGCTGGCCCAGCACGCTCTGACGCAGCGTTTCACCGCCGAGTTCAGCATCCGCCCTTTTCTAGAACACCACCCCGATGCCACATTGCGCCAACTCAATATCTGGACAGCTGACCCCAGCGCCCATGTGAGACGGCTGGTGTCCGAAGGCACTCGCCCGCGCCTTCCCTGGGCGCCGCGTTTGCGCCAGTTCCAGATCGACCCGACTCCAGTGCTGGCGCTGCTGGAATTGCTCAAGGACGACCCAGAGCTGTACGTACGCCGCTCCGTAGCCAACAACCTCAACGATATCGGCAAGGATCATCCCGAGGTATTGACTGCCACCGCCCAGGCCTGGCTTCGGGGTGCCAGCGCCGATCGCAGATGGATCGTGGGCCATGCCTTGCGCTCAGCGGTCAAGCGGGGCGAAAGTGGCGCACTGAATGCGCTGGGCTTTGGCAAGGCAGCCCAAGTGGCCGTTGGCAACATTCAGATCACGCCGCAGCAAGTGACGATGGGTGGCACGGTGAGCATCACGTTTGACGTGACCAACATTGATGCCCAAACCCAAAGCGTGTTGGTCGATTTTTGTGTCCATTACGTCAAGGCCAGCGGCCAGAGCCGCCCCAAGGTGTTCAAGCTGAAGAACCTTGAACTGGCCGCTGGTCAGACGGTGCATCTGTCCAAAAAAATGTTACTGGCTGAAATGACCACCCGCAAACATTACCCCGGCCTGCATCAGGTTGAGGTGATCCTGAATGGCCAGCACCAGACATTGGGCGTGTTTGACCTGGTGAAGCACTGATCGCCTGACGACCGCCCGGCATTTCACAGGGCGCGGCCGTCAAACACATGCACCTGCACAGCCGCCAGATCCACGCCCTCCAGGCAGCGGACGTTGACAGCAACCATGTGATTACCTTTGGGGTCGATGCCTTCGCCAAGCGGATGGATGCCGCAATTTGGACAGAAGTGGTGCTTGATCAAGTGTTTGTTGAAGGTATAGGTACTCATGTCGTTCGCCGGGGTCAACAAACGCAATTGCTGGCGCGGCACAAACCACATCAGCGCGCCCTTGCGTTGGCAGATGGAGCAATTGCACGCCATGGCACCGTTCAGTTCGCCGTCCACCTCGAACGCGATCCGGCCACAGTGGCATTTGCCTTTGTAGGTCTTGTACATCGATAAGCCTTTTTTTGAAACGGGGGCGTTTTAAGCCGCGGGCGGGTTCTCAGGGCTCCACGTTGAGCATCCAGCCCACGCCAAAGCGGTCGGTCACCATGCCAAAACACGGGGAGTAAAAGGTTTTGCCGAGTGGCATTTGAACCTTTCCGCCTTTCGCCAGCGCCGTGAAGAATCGCTCGGCCTGGCCAGCGTCAGCGGCCATGATGGACAACGAAAAGCCCTGAAAACTGGCCTGCTCGGCGCAATTGCCGTCCGACAGCATCACGTTGGTGTCGCCAATACGTATGCTGGCATGCATGATCTTGTGCTCAAAGCCGGGCGGCACCATGCCCGGCGGGTGTGGCTCGGGGCTCTCGTCCATACGCATTTGCATGGTCACTTCAGCACCCAGTGCGGTTTTGTAAAAGTTCAGAGCCTCTTCGCACTGGCCATTGAAAAACAGATACGGTTCAACTTTCATGCTGTCTCCTTTGATGGGGGTTCCTTCTGCTCATAGGCGCGAATCAGCGCCGCAATATCGATCTTTTGCATGGTCAACATAACCGCCATGACACGCTGCGCCTTCACCGGGTCAGGGTCGGCCAGCAGCTCGATGAGTATTTGCGGCACGATCTGCCACGACAAGCCGTATTTGTCCTGTAGCCAGCCACACCGATCCTCGCGGCCACCGTCAGAGAGCTTTTGCCACAAGTCATCCACCTCCAACTGCGTGTTGCAGTTCACAGCGAAGGAGATGGCGGGGGTGAACTGGTAGACCGGCCCGCCGTTCAATGCCACAAATTCCTGTCCGTCAAGCACAAAACTGGCGGTCATGACACTGTCTTTGGGCCCCGGCCCGCTCTCGCCGTACCGGGTGATGCCCAGGACGCTGGAATTCTTGAATATCGAAACATAAAAGTTCATCGCCTCTTCAGCCTGGGTGTCGAACCACAGAAAAGGAGAAATCTTTTGCGTACCCATGTGACCCTCACGCCGTTTGTTGCTGATTGGTCATGGCGTTTTGACCGGAACTTCCGAGGCATCAGGCTCAAGTGCATAACGCCGAATAACGCCGCCTGCGCCCAGTCGCCGCCGCCCAATCAACTGCTTCAGCGAGATGCGCCCACGCTCCTGATCCCGGACAAGCTGATGCCAGTCCAGGGCTCCGTTCTTTTCACTGTCGAATAGGCCGTCGAGCGTGAGAACGTTCCACATGATCCATGGGCGCACAAATGCCTCCTGCCGTTGATGAGGGTGTGCCGGGCTTTCTCAGTCAGGCCCTTGCAGCACAAAGAATCAGTGTCTGCCTCTGAAAATAACAGCAATGGCGTGTCAACAATGCAGCGCGCTGTGGCGCTTGATGCAGGCCGGGCAAGCGGGAGTCCGCCTAATCAGGGATATCCGGTTCAACCAGTGTGGCCAGTTGCGCGAGCGATTCCTGCCACCCCAGATAACACATCTCCACCGGAATGACCTCAGGCACACCTTCCTGCGTGATGTCCAGCTCGGTGCCGCACAACACGGTTTTGAATGACACGGTGGTCTTCATTTCGCCGGGCAGATTGGGGTCGTCAAATGTGTCCGTGTAGCAAATTTTGCTCGCGGGGACGAGTTCCAGATACTTGCCACCAAAACTGTGACCGTTGCCTGACTTGAAGTTTGTGAACGACATTTTGAAGCTGCCACCCACCCTGGCATCCATGTGTGACACCTTGCAGGTGAACCCATAGGGCGGCAGCCACTTGGCCATGGCGTCAGCATCCAGAAACGCCTTGTAGATGCGCTCGGCGGGGGCGCGAATCACGCGATGCAGTCGGACTGTACCAGTAGCCATGGGAAGTCTCCTTCTCAAAGTGAAATGTTTCAGCCTCGTCTTTGAAAGTACGGCGAGGTATTGTTTTTTTTGTTCTGCCAGCGTACTCGAAAAAGAAAACCCTCGGCAAGCTCGGGTGGCATCAACCCTTTTGCTCTTCGGGTCGCGCCAGCACCGACCAACCCGCGTGGCGGTTGACCTTGTTGTTCTCATACTCCCAGATCGTGCCGCAGGCCTCGCACCGGTATTTGGTGATGGTGACAGAGCCATGCTTGTGCGCCACCGTGCGGTTGCTGCCTTGCACCAGCTCCGGGTGGCCGCGTGCGCGGCGCCAGTTTTGCTGGATGCCTGCGCACGAGGCACACATGGTTGTGTTGGTCGATGCGTCGTCCGGGGTCGGGTCTGTGGTCATGGGCTGGTCTCAAAGGGCCTGATTGTCGCTGCGTGGAACACATAGCTCGCGCAAGCGCAGGTGCGCTGCGTCGTCCAGGTGCAGCGGTTGCTGGTTTTTGGCCAGTAAGTAGTGTTCGGTAAACACGTCCAGGTAAGCGTCCAGCACATGCGCTGCGTGCGGCTCACCGGCCAGGGCCAGGCACAGCGCACCCACCTCGGAAGTGCAAAAGTGGTCGCTGCGGCTGGAGCGGCGCAGACGGTAGGTGGAGTTCTGCTCGGGGTGCAGGCTCAGCACCGGCAAATGGTTCAGATACGGGCTTTTGCGAAACATCTTGCCCGCCTCTGCCCAGGTCGCATCGAGCATCACAAACAGCGGGCGCCTGGCCTGAAGACCGTCTGCGGCCAGTTCTGGCAACAGCACAGTCACCACCCGCTCAGGGGCCACAAACTCACCCGGAAATACCACATACGGCTGCCATTGCGGGTCGGCCAGCAAGGTCAGCAGAGCTGGGTCCACCTCGGTGCGCGCCCAGCCGAAGGCAAAGGTGTCGGTCACCACGTCGGCAATCAGCCAGCCGGTGTTGCTGGGTTTGAGCGGCTCAATGTCGGCCATCAGCAGGCACATGCCTGCGCGCGTAGGCACCACCGGGCGCAAGTCGCACATGCAGTGGCTGAACATCACCCGGCAGCCAGGGCAGCGCTCCGCCAGGCCGCCACGGGTGCGAAAGGGTTTGACGGCGCGCGCCAGGCGGGCGGTGCGCAGTCTTGAGACGGCGTGGGAGTTAACGTGGTGCATGTGGATGCCCGTCATTTGGATGCAGGTTGGGGCATGGTTAATAATCGACTTTCATAAGGCATTATGCCCTCTAGCCAAGTAAATACGTGCGCAAGAAGCTATGGAAAAAATAGCGTAAAACATAAAACCCATGGACCTCTTTGACGACCTGCCGCCGGATACCGCACAGACACCCATCGCCCCCGGCGCGGTGCTGCTGCACGGCTTTGCGCGCGAAGAGGCGGGCACGCTGCTGCAAGCGGTCGAGTCCGTTTTGCATCAAGCGCCGCTGCGCCACATGCAAACCCCCGGCGGGTTCACCATGTCGGTGGCCATGAGCAACTGCGGCCCGCTGGGCTGGGTGTCTGACCCCATTGGCTATCGATATGCGGAATGTGATCCGCTCACCGGCCAGCCGTGGCCTGCCATGCCCGCGTGCATGATGGACCTGGCCCGGCGCGCTGCCGCGCAGGCTGGCTTCGCCGACTTTGAGCCAGATGCCTGCCTGATCAACCAATATGTGCCCGGTGCCAAACTCTCGCTGCACCAAGATAAGGACGAAAAAGACCAGCGAGCGCCCATCGTGTCGCTGTCATTGGGGTTGCCAACGGTGTTTCTGTTTGGCACGTCCAGCCGCAAAGACCGCCCGCAGCGTTACCGGCTGGTGCATGGCGACGTGGTGGTGTGGGGCGGCCCCGCGCGACTGGCCTACCACGGTGTAGCCGCGCTGGCTGATGGCGAACACGCCTTGCTGGGGCGCAGACGGCTGAATCTGTCTTTTCGGTGTGTGGGCTAGCGGCTCTAGCGCTGACTCAGCGGCTTGGGGACAAAGCCAATCGTGAGCCCGGCATCCGTCACGGTGATGCTGCCCGGCTGCAAACCCATGCTACTGGGCAGCGCCAGATCGCTGGGCTGAAGGCGGTGCACCACCACCTCCAGCAGGGCGCGCTCGCTCAAAGCGGGGCCGTAGGTGTTGAGCAGCACCATCACGCTGGGCTGCAGGCTGGGCATCGTCAACCGTTTGAAACGCAGTTGGTGGGCGCGTATCGTCAGGTCGCTGGCCTCATAACGCAGCGCAAAGGTCAGCTCCAGCGTGCCTTGGTGGCTGCCTTGCAGCGCAGGCCCTGCCGCTTCTATCGCTATCGCGGCACCCAGGCGGTTTTGCGCGGGCAGCAAACTCAGCTGCGGCACCTGCATGTCCAGATTCAGCAACCCCGGCATCGGGTAGCGCAGTGGAAAACGCTGTGCCACGCCTTGCTGCAAAACAGCGGCCGACACCTTGTATTGCGGCTGCTGCTGCGGCTCGCCTTCAGGTCGCGAGGTGGCATCAGTTGACGCAGCCCAAGTCAGACTCCCAAGCGGCAGAAATAGTGGCGGACAAAGTGCAAGGCGGATCAAGTGTCGGCGGCGCATTCAAGAGCTCCTTTTGAAAGACATTGTGCGCCGGCACCTGAGGCGGCACACACTAGACTCGGACACCACCCCTCAAAGCCTGTGCCTTAGGCTCCTGCCACTTATGAATCCTGGTTTGCTTTACGCCGCACTGGCCTATATGGCCTGGGGCTTGTTCCCCATTTATTTCAAGCAACTGGTCCAGGTCAATGCGTTTGAGGTGGTGATGCACCGCATGGTGTGGTCGTTTGTGTTCCTGATGGTCGTGCTATTTGTGCTCAAGCGCTGGGCCTGGTTGCGCGTCGTCGCCCGTCAACCCCGTGTGCTGCTGGCTTTTGGGCTGTCGGCCCTGCTGCTGTCGGCGAACTGGTCGGTGTACGTGTGGGCGGTGCAAAACGCCCATGTGCTGGATGCCAGCTTGGGCTACTTCATCCTGCCTCTGGTGAATGTGGCGATGGGTTTTGCCTTTTTGCACGAGCGCCCGCGCCCTGCGCAGTGGTTGGCCGTGGCCGTGGCTGCCAGCGGGGTGCTGTGGCTGACGGTGCAGGCGGGCCGCCTGCCCTGGGTGGCGCTGGTGCTGGCGTTCACGTTTGGCACCTATGGCCTGCTGCGCAAGGTGGCCAAACTGGGCGCGCTGGAAGGCCTGACCCTGGAGACGGTCCTGCTGCTACCCATGGCCTTGGGGCTGCTGGGCTGGTGGACTTGGCACGGCCAAGGTGCGCTGGTGCAGGGCGACCCGGTGACCCTGGGCTGGTTGCTGCTGTCCGGGCCGCTCACCGCCATCCCCTTGCTGCTGTTTGCCGCTGGTGCCCGGCGCATTTCCCTGGCCACGATGGGCATCCTGCAATACATCTCACCGAGCCTGCAGATGCTGGTGGGCGTGTGGCTGTATGGCGAACCCTTCGAGCCTGCGCGCGCCATTGGCTTTTATCTGATCTGGGGCGCACTGGCGATTTACAGCGCGGAAAGCTTGTGGATCATGCGTCGGCGCCAGCCAGCCGCAAGCCGCTAAAAATCCGTCTGCTCAGCGCTGATCCGCATCCGTAGCGGCAACGGAATCCGTTCGGCATCACCCGTCACCGGTGCCATACCTTGCGCGGTATCGCCAGCTTCCCAGGCCAGGGCGGCTTGTTCGATGCGCGCTTTGCTGGTGGAAACAAAATTCCACCACATCAGCCGCCGCCCCAGCGGCTGCCCGCCGATCAGCATCAGCCGCGCGCCTTGTGGCCCTGCCGTCAGCACGGTGCTGCAGGTCAAGACGGCCATGGTGTGCGGTGCAAGCGGTTGCGCGTCCACCAATACCTCACCTTGCACCGCATACACCGCCTGCTCCTGCGCCAGCATCGGCAAGGTCCATTGGCCGTTGGCGGGCAGGCGCACATCCAGATACAGCGTGGGCGACAAAATGGCCACGGGCGACTCGGCCCCCAACGCCTGCCCCACCAGCACGCGCACTTGCGCGCAGCCATCAATCAGCTCGGGGATGGCGCTGGCCGGGGTGTGGACAAAGCTGGCGGGCACTTCCTGCGCGGCTTCAGGCAACGCCAGCCACAGCTGCAGGCCGTGGTTGACGTAGGTGAGCTGGCGTTCCGCCTCGGGCTTGCGCTCAGAGTGCACGATGCCGCTGCCCGCCGTCATCCAGTTGATGGCACCGGGCTCAATGCGCTGGGTGTAACCCAGGTTGTCACGGTGCATGATGACGCCGTCCAACAGATACGTCACCGTCGCGAGGCCAATGTGCGGATGCGGGCGCACGTCGTGGTTGTCAGCCGGTGTCACCGTCACCGGGCCAAAGTGGTCAAAAAAGACAAACGGCCCCACCGCCTGCCGCTGCGCTGCGGGCAGCACCCGGCGCACCACAAAACCGCCACCCAGATCGTGGGCCTGCGCGCCCAGCAGTTGCGGCGCGCTCATTCGGCACGCTCCACGGTGGTGGTGATGGCGGGGGGTATCAGCTTGCGCTGGATAGAAACGAACATGTTGGCCTCCTGAGTGGGTCTTTTCCAGTTTAAGACCGTCACCCCGAGGACGTTGCCGGGGTCAAAAGTGACCATCCAGGCATCAAGCCATCCCTACCCGCTCAGTTAGGACTGGGCAACAAAATAAGTAGTCAAATTGACCTCTAGCCCTTTTAATACGTGCGCAAGCAGCTATCTATTCAAGAGCATTCAAGCGAACGTGGGGCCGGGCAAAGTCTTCTCAATCTCGTCAAGGGCCTGCCGTATCGCCGCGATGATCATCCGGTCTGACAGCGCCTGATCAATGTCAGGGATATCCCATTCAAAAATTGAGCGGTACTTCTCCACCAATTGGCGCACATCCGACTGCAGTTGCCGACGCTGCGCGTCCATTTCTATCTTTTCCATCTTTGCCATGTTGTCTGCCTTCAGGGTTGGGTGACCACGCGCCAATGGTGCTACCACCTGCGCTCGGATTGAACATTGGACTCGATAAGCTGGACGGCAGCCTCATCGCCGCGCAATTTCCACAACGATCCGCTGCCGCTGACTTTGCGATCAGTTGGCCGTGCCGTCTGTGTGGCAGCGAACATGCTTGCTAAAGCGCGGTTTGCCGGGCCAGTACGTATTTCAGGTTCTATGCAAAATTGGCTTCTAGCCCTTTTGGGATATGCGCGAGCAGCTATTAAATATAGAGTAATTGTGTGGACTCTGATGGTTGCACCGTACATGCACTGCACCCAGCGCGGCGAATGTCGTCTTTATTTACCGCACATAAAGCGGTGAATAAGCCCCATAATCACCGCATGTTTAACGACAAAACCCAGCCCCGCTGCACCTACCTTTGGCAGCGCCCCGACTGGCCGCAGTGGCGGTTTGACGCGGCGGCGCTGGCCGCGCCACTGGCGCAGGTGCACCGTGCGCAGGGCCATTTGGCGGGCCGCATGGCCGAGCTGGGGCTGGCACAGCGCGACCAGGCCACGCTGCAAGCCCTGACGCAAGAGGTCATCACCACCAGCGCCATTGAAGGCGAGGCGCTCAACCTGGACGCCGTGCGCTCCTCCATCGCCCGCAGGCTGGGCGTGGACATTGGCGACAAACTTGACGATTTGGCCCCAGCCGACCGAAACGTAGACGGCGTGGTCGATATGGTGCTGGACGCCACCCAGCACCACGCCCAGCCGCTCACCGCAGAGCGCCTGTTTGGCTGGCACGCGGCCCTGTTCCCCACTGGCTACAGCCCCCGGGTGCGCATCCAGGTGGGCACCTGGCGCAACGACGCCGCAGGCCCTATGCAAGTGGTATCCGGCCCCGTGGGCCGCGAAAAGGTGCATTTTGAGGCACCGCCCGCCACATCACTACCCACAGAAACAGAGGCTTTCCTGCAATGGTTTAACGCCGCCCCCGCGGGCGACGCGCTCATCCACGCGGGTCTGGCCCACCTGTGGCTGTTGACCCTGCACCCGTTTGACGACGGCAACGGCCGCATCAGTCGCGCCGTAGGCGACATGGCGCTGGCGCGGGCAGAAGGCACGGCCCAAAGGTTCTACAGCCTCAGCGCCCAAGTACAGCGCGAGCGCAAGCAGTATTACGACCAGCTAGAAGCCACCCAGCGCGGCACGCTGGACGTCACGCCCTGGCTGAGCTGGTTTTTGGCCTGCCTGCTGGGCGCCGTGCAGGGTGCTGATGGCATGCTGGCTGGTGTGCTGATGAAGTCCCAGTTCTGGCAACGCTGGGCAGGCACCCCCATGAACGCGCGGCAAACGCTGGTGCTGATCCGTGTGCTGGACGGCATGGAGGGCAAGCTCACCAACGCCAAATGGGCAGCCATTGGCAAATGCTCCGCAGACACGGCACTGCGCGACATCAACGATCTGCTGGCGCGTGGCGTGCTGCGCAGGCTGGAGGGTGGGGGGCGGAGTACGGGGTATGAGTTACAAGCCAAATAGGGCTGTAGCCCTTATGTAATAATCGTAACAAGCTATCAATACAAGAGTAATAAGGCGCGCCAACTCGCCGCAGAAAAACGTGCAGCATGCTCAGCGGCTGATAGCGCAAGGGGGCATGCAAGCCGCCGGCCTGGCGCATGCCGAGGCTGCGCGCAGCGATGGGCCACCGCCTACGCCGGTAGTGCCACCGTGGTAATGCCCGAAGAGCTGCAACAAGACCCCGATGCCCACGCGTTCTACGCCACCCTCAAACGCCAAAGCCAGTTCACCATCTACCACCGGCTGCACAGCGCCAAGCGTTCTGATGCCCGGCAGAAGCGCATGGCGGACCTGCTGGCAAAGCTGGCGCGCGGGGAAAGCCCTTTAAATTTACCGCTAGCGCGACGGGCCTGAAAACGCTGGTCTTGCGAGTGAAATTTGGCTCTAACCCTCGTCGAATATGCGCTGAAAGCTATGCTATAAATAGCACATAGGTCGTGTGTTGAGGTACCGCGCATAGATCTTGGGGCGAATACATTCTGAATCCAATGGTGCAACCATTGCCAAGCCGATAAGCGAAGAGGTGAAGGATAGAAAACCCGCTGAGTGTGTGGATGCCTACACGAATCCGAAAATTCATATAGTCACCGCTCAAATATCTCTTGCTCAATTCATCATTGCTGACTTAAAAAGCATTCGGATACCGAAAAGACTTTTTTTACGAAGTCCAATTGCAACCACTAGTTGCCCAGCAGCTGAGGAGGGGTTGACTATCCTTCAGAGAAAAGTATACGTTAGTAAGCCTGTTTGAGTTCCTTTCTTTCCAATAAATTGAGTAAGTCCACGTCGGCCCAGTCCACTTGTGAGCGCTTCTGATTAAGCGTGGTGACAAATGCCAACGTTTCAGGAGTCCCCGGTTGCGCTTTTTTCAGAACTTTAAAAATGCCCTTCATCCAAATTGTCTTCTGTTGCTCGGAAACAAATGGGCAAAAAAGGGCTCTATGCCGTTTTGTGTGGAACTTGACATCACAGGCAGCGATGGACTAGCACGCCGTATTCGGGCGAAACGGCGGGCACCAGCGGATTGCTGGGCAAATGTTTGAGCTTGGACATTCGCAGGTAGGCAATGGCGAT
>CAIVHU010000317.1 GCA_903905735.1 uncultured beta proteobacterium | reverse complement strand
TTCGTCAAGTAGTGCCTTCAAGCCTGCTATACTTCTTGGCTCAGGCCCGGTAGCTCAGTCGGTAGAGCAGAGGATTGAAAATCCTTGTGTCGGTGGTTCGATTCCGCCCCAGGCCACCAAGCTAGTAAAGGAAAGCCCGCTATTTAAAACGTAGCGGGTTTTTTCTTTAGGTGTTCGATGTAACGGCGGATGTAAGACGGTTTTCCAAATCCAGCGCCTGCTTATCGCGCCGGGGGGTTGGTTTCTGGTCCACTCCGCCAAAAATGAAATATGCGGGAATAGCTCAGTTGGTAGAGCGATACCTTGCCAAGGTATAGGTCGAGAGTTCGAGCCTCTTTTCCCGCTCCAGTTTGCCCATTTGGCTCAGTGGCAGAGCACTCCCTTGGTAAGGGAGAGGTCCCGGGTCCGATTCCCGGAATGGGCACCAAGCCACACAAGGAAAGCTCACTATCAAAACAGTAGTGGGCTTTTTCTATTTCTGCGCCGTGTAGCCACCATGTAGCCATCAGTACCGGGTTTTGTACCGTGTAGCCACCATGTAGCCAGCGCCATCAATGGCACATGTGCCACTTGTTGAGGCGTGTTGAGTCGTTGCACTTGTTCCAATTTCAGGCCGAACCTGCGGCCAGCGCCAGCGAATGCCACCAGCATTCACGCATACCATAATGCATCAAGCATTTATCCGAATTGAAATATGCTCGGCTGTTTGCTAAATTCGTGAATCAACACAAAGGGCGGACCATGACCATTTTTCGACTCAATCTCGACCCGGTTTCACCTTGGAAGGTGGCGCTTGACACTGGTAAGTACACAGTTAAGCAAGGTGATTCGTTTTCAACGCTCTCGAAAAACCTGTACGGGGAACAGCAGTACTGGCCTGTTCTTTGGGCATATAACAAACGAACAAGCCCTCACCTCCTCACCGTCGGTGAAGTACTAAACATTCCCAATATGTTTAAGCATCCCGGCGTCCCGCCCGAGTTGATGTTCTTGGCTGAACGTGTGTGGAATAAGTTCTGAAAATCCCAAAACCCAGCGGGTCAGGCCGGGTCTGGTCGTTACAGGGTGCCGGGTCAGGCGGTCAAGGCTTCACCTCATGCCGAAAGGCGACCAAGGCGGCATCTATCAGATTCTGTTGCGCGTCGAGTGCTGCAAGCCTTTTAAGCCAGTCATCCATGCATTCCTGACTGTGAAAAACAATCCGAGTTATGCCGCGCTTGCCCAGGTCTATTGCCTCTTGCTCAAGCTGTTCATTAGTCTCGGTAGTCCTGACCACAAGCAGTGGAAACGGCTCGCCCTCTCTGGTCAGTGTTCTGCGATGGTTGTAGGTTTGCGATTCAGCCATGATGAAGCCTCGCATCTTCTCCAAGCAATGAATGAAGGTTTGCAATCTGACTTGTCGGCGCTTCAAGGAAAGCCTTCGCCGATTCCTCTTGCCCTACCCAAAAGAACTGCTGGACGATTCCGAGTTTTTTCAACCGAAAGCCCTCGTCAACAGCAGCCATGATGGTGTCATGGTCGACAAAGACGGCACGCCTCTCCGGGTTGTACTGACTCTTTGGGACTGAGAAATAGACTCGCCCATCTTGAACTTCAATGCGCTTGCGCTTTTTGGCGCTCAGTTTGGTCATATCAGCCATGGCTCAGGCCCTCCCTTGAGTGGTGGACTCTGTGCAAGCCTGCTTGAGGTGCCGTGCTGCGCTCAGGATGCGCCCGGTTGCCTCATTGATGCGACCGTGGGCAAGGTGGCACTGTGCGGTCGATATGGCGTTGTGAACGTGCTGGTGACGCGCAATAGCGTCGATGGACTGCCCGGCGGTGGGCGTGGTGGTGTTGCCTGTTGGCATGGTTTCATACTCCTTCAAGAGACTGAAAACCACCGTTAGACTGACTAGGCCATCGGGTGGAGCTGGGTGTAGTCACACGGTTGAAGCCATGCTGCCAGCCTTACGGTACTGGCACTCCCAGCCCCAAACTGTGAACATGGCGCAAAGCCACGTTGCCAAATTCAGGACGTGAAAAAACCCCGCTTCCGGTGGGAGTTGCAACCGCTTCAACTTTGGTGTGACTAGCACCTGCCCAAATCATACGCCTGTTTTGCGCACCAGAAAATATATTTCGCACTCCATTTTGGGGATGTCAAAGGAAGAACTGAAGCGGTAAGATTTCGGCCAACCAGAGCCGAAAAGGCCCAAGCAGTCGTCGGACTGTGCCCATGCAGAACGTGGGTCAAAGGGGGGGTTATGAAGAAACAACTGTGCATTGCTGCTTTCACTGCGGCATTGGCAACTCAAACCTATGCAGACTACTTTGTCTCAGGTGACATTGAAGGAAATGTCTGCCGGGGATTTGTAATCGAAATGTGCGGACTCCACAAAATTCACGCTGTGAAAGGTAGTGATGGGAGGCTCGTTGAAGTGACAAAAAGATTTGAGTCTGTCACCGAGTACAAAGAGAGTTCAGGCCGATGCTGGATATCAACAAAATCACAAAACCTTGGCGCGTTTTCCTGGGGCATAAATGCGATTAAGCAGCCCGTATTTTTGGAGCGAGATTCGGGTGGTGGTTACAAAGAACTCGATGTGGAGTACCTCACATTCAAATGCGTTAAGCGATAAACGACTTCGAACTTGACCGCTCGTGACCACCAACGGAAGTTCCACTGACCATGCGTGACCGCGCCAACAAATTCAACGACAACCCCACTGCCACGGATGCATGGTGGGACGAGCTTGAGCGGTTTGAGTTTGACTCGTATGACCCATTTACAGTCGATTGCGCAGAGTTAGCTGACGAATTGGTAGCCTACAAGGTGCGAGCCGATGAAGACCCCAATTTTCAGAGCTCAATGGAAGTCTGGGAAGACTTCATTTGGATGAAGACCATTTGGCTGGCGCTGGAACAGTGCTGCTACCAGGGCGTGCTGCTGCCAAAAGGACAAATTGAGTTGAGGGTTATGACTTGTCCAGTGGTGCATCGTGACAGTCTCGGTTATTTTCTGGGGCACAGCCCTGCCCACGTCAAACATCATTTGGCGCTGCGGTTCTCGCTGTTGGTCAGGATAGAGCGAGCCCGGCGAACAGGGAGCCCAGAGTGGCGGCCAACAAAGCCACCGCCACGTTCACCCTACCATGACACCGTGTTTTTCCAGCCGCCCAAGCTGAAGGGTCGAAACTATGCACGCTAACTGCTTCTGTGCCAACAGGGAACCGCATTCCATTGAAAGCTGTTTGGTCTGAAGTCTCTCATCCCTGTGGGTCAATGCAGGACTGCAGGACTTGCTCCAACGCACAGAACACTCGCGAATAGATGCCGGGGCGCTTTTCCTCACGCGGCCCTGCGACGTTGAGTCGAACGAACTGGCCTGTCCTTAGCCACTCAATGAGTTTTGGCACAGTCTGCCCGCCTAACTCATCCAACTGGAGAACCAAGTGGGGCTTGTGCATAGCCTGGGTGAAACGAACGGTCGCCAGGGTTCCGCCGTCCAAAGCTCCGGTATTGAAAATCAAGGTGGCATCAGTGTCTCTGACATTCAGTTTGGTGCGCTGGCGGTAGCCAGCCGATTCTGTTTCAAGCAGTCGATAGGTGAGTGATAGCGACCCGTCCGCTGCCATGCGACCTTTGGGGCACCATCCATCATGCAGGATTTGATGGCTGATAGCCCAATCAAGCGCGGCACGGTCAACACCTGTTTGCCCACCGGAAACAATGACCTGCGGTAACCACTCTAGGTTTTGAATTAAGGTGGTCGAGTTGTTTGCCATTTCCCATATTTTCTGCGCTGGCGATAAACTGCCTCCAACTGGTCGTGTATCCGGAGAATCAGCTGCCGGGTTTGCCGCTTCTGCGGTTAAAGGATGAGGGGAATTCACAGCTTGTTCTGTGCGCTGCTGTCCCTCCGGCCAGCCATCCAATACACTTTCATCAGCCTCGACAGCTTCACCGGAGGGTGAGGTAGGACGCGACGACCCATTACCCAGTGCCGAAAGGTAATCGGAAATGGTGAGCGAATCTGGTGATTGACCGGCCAGGTCGAGGCCACCATTTCAACAAGTCCGCTGTAGACTGACCGCGCCAGTGAAGCGAGTCACCTTCACAACAAATCCCAGCAGTGTCTGTCCTCGTGCTGGGTGCTTTTGATTCCACCACCACGGCCAGCAGTGTCATCCGTGGTTTAAAGACAAGCGGTGTCTGTCGTGGCGCTTGTCGGTGGGGTCAAACAATTTGTGGTGGCGGTGTGTTGAAATGGACAGCAGGCGATTGCAGCCAACGAGGCCAACCGTGAAAAAACCAACAGACTCCAAAACTTCATCAAGAAGCAGGGCTGCGACTTCACCATCACGCCAGTCTCATTGCCTGTCAATGTTGCTGATGATGCAGGAGAACGGGCAAAAGGAAGCAGCCCAAAAAATAGCTTCGCGCTGGCAGAAAGAATCGCAAGCATCTTCGGTAAAGAAGTAGTCTGGGTTACAGCAGACGGGCCATTCACAATCAATGGCGTGTTGGTTCCTTGGGGATAACGTTCCATCCAAGCAGCGTACCTATGACGGGAGGCTAATGGGCTGTCATTCGTGGTGACGGTGGGCATGTCTCTGACAAATCTCAGCGCTGCCAGACTTACGGTCAGGAACGATTCTCGCGTCTCCCGGCAACATGCCCAGCGGCAGTGTAGCCATCCTGCTAGACTTTCACGCTTGGGCGCTGAAACTTCGTCGTGGGTGCTAGACACAGGTACCGGGTGGTTCGGGACAGCGGTGGGATTAGCGCCCATCCTGTTTCTTGCGGCCCACTCAATAGACAATGGCACCTTGCCATCCATTGTTCAAGAATCGAAGGCTGCGGCGGCTCCGGGCCTAATTCCCTTGCACCGTGATTCCAGCAGCAAAAGCAGTGTAGCCAAGTTCAGCCTGATAGACTTCCACAATCATCTTGAGGGCTCACCATGGGGGCAACCACGCCTGCCTCCAGGGTGTTCCGTTTTGTTGCATTCTGGTGCGTACCAACTGCTTGCGTGCCGCTCAACCTGCCTTAACCTGCTTGAGTGCCTCTAAAAATTCAGGTCGGTTTCCGTGGAAACTTCGTGGAAACCTACTTCTGAAACTAGAGTTTTCTGGAGTAGCTGCAACTGAAGTTTTCTGAAGCTTACGCCCAACCAGCGCCCAAGCCGAAAATTCTCTGCACATGGACTGCGAATATTTGGCTCTGTTCGCGATACGTATGGTTTTTGATTTACACGGGTGCGGATGCATGAGTGAAATCAATAACTTATAAGCAAAACACGACTTATCGCGAACA
>CAIVHU010000316.1 GCA_903905735.1 uncultured beta proteobacterium | reverse complement strand
TACCCTCCCGGCATTTTTGGCGGTTCCCGCTTCTGCACCTGACCTGACGAAAATCATCACCAAATATAGCCGCCATGACCCGCCATTTGAGAGTGAACGAATGGCAGCGTGAATCCCGCTGGAAAACTAGGCACTGTCCAGATCCATCAAAGAAACTATTATTTGACTTGGCTATGGACGTTGCGCATTCGGGCGGGGTGGCGAACACGTCGAATTCTGCAGCAATAAAATGGTGACACCACCTTTTTTTGAGGTGGTCAGTTGCGTTGCGAGCGGCGACAATTTCCAAAAAATACAAGGACTGGCAATGAAGTTGGACGAAGCCAAAGTCATGGTGATTGACGACGATCCTGTCATGACAGCGTATGTTGTGAACATGCTCCGACGCCTTGGCGTCAGCCAGGTGTTAGAGGCGCGCGATGGCGCAACTGGACTGGCAATGGCTGCTAGCGCAAAGCCCGATGCCATCCTGTCCGACATCCACATGTCACCCATGAACGGTTTCGAGTTCGTCCGGGCCCTGCGCAAACACCCTGTGACCGACCTGCGCAAGATCCCGGTTCTGATCATGAGTGCTGACAGCAGCACCGACAAACTCAATGAATCGGTGCCATTGGGAATTGCTGGATACCTCATCAAACCTCCGAACATGTCGATGCTTAAAACCAAGATTGAGCACGCCCTCAAATTTCGATAGGGCTGCAGGTTCATCGACTGATGACAGGATAAGAATCTATGAAAGCATTTCGTTGGGACCCGTGCTTTCTGACGGGACTGCTGACCGTTGACGAGCAACATCACTACCTGGTGAACATCATCAACCAGTTTGGTGGCGCGCTGATGCGCCCGACGGGTGCCAGTGCCGCCGAGATTGAGACACTGTTTGAAGAACTCAAGCGCTACACCCTGTACCACTTTCAAGAAGAAGAAGCGCTGATGACCAGCAGCGGCGTTTACCCAAGTCACATTGCGCACCACCGGCAGGAGCACACCCAATTTATTGAGGATGTCATCCACATGCACAGCGAAATGGCTGGTGATGATCGAAAAGCGGCCACTGCTTTGCTGGACTTTCTGAGCAACTGGCTGGCATTTCACATTCTGGGCACCGACCGTCTCATGGCCTGGCTGATGAAAGCCGCCCAGGTCGGCACCTCGAACGAAGATGCTGTGGAGGCTTTCCAGAAAACTCGCGACCCCGCCACGGCGACCTTGTTGCACGCTATGAGCCAACTGGTCAGCCAAGTGTCTGAGCGCAGCCGTGCCTTGTTTGAGCTGAACCAGACGTTGGAGGCGCGCGTGGTCGAGCGCACGCAAGCCCTCTCGGAGTTGAATCAGCGGCTCGAAACCATCGCCATGACCGACGTGCTGACAGGCCTGCCCAACCGCCGCCAAGCTCTGCAGGTGCTGGAGTACGAATGGCAGGCCGCCACGCTAAGCGGCGCGCCACTGGCCTGCATGATGATCGACGCAGACGGCTTCAAGAAAATCAACGACACCTGCGGCCACGATGCGGGTGACGCTGTACTGCGGGAGCTGGCCCGTTGCCTGAAGGACGCAGTGCGCAACGATGACCTGGTATGCCGCCTGGGTGGTGACGAGTTCTTGATCATCTGTGCGCAAACACCATTGGAAGGTGCACTACAGACCGCCGAAAAAGTCCGCCGCGAGGTGTCCGAGTTAAGGGTCTCAGTGGGCAACGGGTTCTGGATCGGTAGCATCAGCGTCGGGGTAGCTGCCCGTCAGAGCGACATGGGCAGCTTTGACGCGCTACTCAAGGCGGCTGACGATGGTGTCTATGCCGCTAAGGCCAATGGGCGCAACTGTGTGGCGAGCGTGCAGTCAACAGCTTGAGAACCCTCGGTGTCCACAATGAAAAATGTACATGCGTCATTGGGTGATCTGTGACATACCCGTCAATTGCGCTGACGCAACCGCATAGAGTGGGCATCACACTGTCGGCAGGCTCAGACGGTCGATCGCCATCGGGCCTGCCTGAAACCCGCTTATTCGCTTCCACAAGTGCGTGATTGATTGGTTGTTAGAGGGGGAAGGACGGGTGACGATTGAAATTCCCGGAAGCTGTCGTTAATGGATGCCGGGCTACGCTGCCTAGCGGGTACTAGCCCCAAAAATCTTTAGCCACATCGGGTGGCTACATTAGATTGAAATACGCACAACACCCACCCGTTTGTAAAGCGTTGTCCGTGACACCCCGTAGCGCTTGGCAATGTCATTCACTTGCGCGGCAGGGTCAGTCAAAAGCGCTTTGATCTCCCGGATTTGCTTTTCGGACAGCTTAGATTTTCGTCCGCCGACCCGGCCACGGGCACGGGCTGCAGACAGACCGGCCATCGTGCGTTCACGGATTAGGTTGCGCTCGAACTCCGCCAGGGCGGCAAACACATGGAACTGCAGCTTTCCCGACGCGCTGCCGGTGTCGATCTTCTCGCACAGGCTCTCAAAGGTGATGCCATCGCGCTCCAGGTCGCCGATGATCTTTACCAGGTCAGACAGTGAACGCCCCAGCCGATCCAGCCGCCACACCACCAGCGTGTCACCAGCGCGCAGGGCTTTGCGGCAATGCTCCAGCTCGATGCGACTGGACGACTTGCCCGAGGCGGTCTCTTCATAGATGGTGACGCAGCCTGAGCGGGTGAGGGCATCACGCTGAAGGTCCAAGTTCTGGTCATCAGTGGAAACACGGGCGTAACCGATTCGTTTACTCATACGTTTTAGAGACGTTGATTGGTGGATCAGTTAGTTTACACATTTGAACCAAAAAACGGGGCTTTTCAGGCCCCTCTGGGAGTGTCAATTAAACGGCCGTTT
>CAIVHU010000315.1 GCA_903905735.1 uncultured beta proteobacterium | reverse complement strand
GCAACAGTGCGCAAGCAGCTCAAAAACTACGAGCGCATGAAGCTCTTAATAGAGAAGTGGATTGACTTGGCCATGGAGTTGTCAATACTGCGGTTGGCCAAGAAACCGCCTGAATAATGGGGAGAACTTGGCACTGTCCAGATGGATGTTTATATTTGCAGAGGAAACCTCACACGCAGTGATTTGCAATGACACGATTGACCATTTTGAATCGACAATCACGACGTTCCAAAAGGTGCCATCAGCGCTGAAACTGTTGAGTGGTTGTTTGGTAGCGCGAGGCGCACCATGAACGTTTTTGCCGTGGCGTGAAGCCAAAAAATATGATCGTTGGTAACTCAGGAGGGCAAATGGATAGTTCTCCACTGGGTCCGGTGCCCCAAATGTCCGATGCGCAGGCGCTGCTGCAAAGAGCGGAGGCCCAATGGCAACTCCGCAGCTTCAATGACACAAACAGCGCTGGCGACCTCTCTGCCAGCGATACCATTGCCTTGGTACACAATTTCCAGGTCCACCAGATCGAGCTGGAGATGCAAAACGAGGAGTTGCGCACCACGCAAGAAAAGCTGGCCGTTTCTCGCCAGCGTTACATCGACCTCTACGAACTGGCGCCCGTCGGGTATTGCAGCGTCAGCCAGGCCGGACTGCTGGTGCAGTCCAACCAGACGCTGGCGAACTTGCTGGGGGTAGCGCGGGATGACCTGCTCAACTGGCCCTTTGCCAACTTTGTGAG
Source organism: uncultured beta proteobacterium (assembly GCA_903905735.1). GTDB lineage: Bacteria > Pseudomonadota > Gammaproteobacteria > Burkholderiales > Burkholderiaceae_C > Rhodoferax. The sequence goes on along the minus strand of CAIVHU010000315.1, from coordinate 2,363 downwards.
TCGGCAAGACTTGGAGGTTTGGCACCAGCTACGCCTGCGGTTGATTCAAAGTGGTGCTCGCCAGGCGGGTGAACTGCGTCTGCGCCAAGGCCTTCACCTAGGCCCGATGGGCGGTGATGGTCACCTTGTCTGGGTCCATTTGGCGGTCACACAGACCATTGACGAAACTGGCAAGCAACGCCTGCAGATCGCAGTCAGCGACATCAGCACACTAAAAGTGGCTGCAGTCAAACTTCAGCTCGCCGACAACGTATTTGACAACACCCGAGAAGGTATTACCGTCACCGATGCTCAGGGCACCATGATCGAAGTCAACCAAGCCTTCTCACGAATCACTGGCTACAGCCGCGAGGAGGCTCTTGGGCAAAATCCGCGCATATTGAAATCTGGCCGGCAGGACACATCCTTTTATACCGAGATGTGGCTCAACCTGACTGATCAGGGTCACTGGAGCGGCGAAATCTGGAATCGGCGCAAGAGTGGGGAGGTGTACGCTCAACTACTCACCATCAGTGCCATACGTGATCCGTCAGGTGTCACGCAGCAGTACGTTGCCCTGTTCTCTGACATCTCGGTGATCAAGGAACACCAAAACCGGTTGGAACACATTGCGCACTTTGATGCGCTGACCAACCTGCCCAATCGCGTTCTGCTGGCCGACCGACTGCAACAGGCGATGGCGCAGGCACAGCGACGCGGCCTGCAACTAGCGGTCGTTTACCTTGATCTGGATGGTTTCAAGCAAGTCAATGATTCCCATGGGCATGAGGTGGGCGACGAACTGCTGATCGCCTTGTCCAATGCCATGAAGGACACGATGCGTGAGGGGGACACCCTGGCACGCATGGGTGGTGACGAGTTTGTCGCGGTGTTGATTGATCTGCAGAACATCTCAAGCTGCCTGCCTATGCTGGACAGGTTACTGGGGGCGGCGGCTTCGTCGGTGAGGTTGGGCGAACTGAGTCTGCGATGCTCCGCCAGCCTGGGCGTGACCTTTTACGCTCAGGACCAAGACATCGACGCAGATCAGCTACTGCGTCAGGCCGACCAGGCCATGTACCAGGCCAAGGTAGCTGGCAAGAACCGTTACCACATCTTCGATGCCGCGCATGACAACACGGTTCGCGGTCACCACGAAAGCCTGGAGCGCATCCGATTGGCACTGGCACAAGGTGAACTGCTGTTGCATTACCAACCCAAGGTCAATATGCGCACGGGTCAAGTCCTGGGTGCCGAGGCGCTGATCCGCTGGCAGCACCCCGAGAAGGGACTGTTGGCACCAGCCGAGTTCCTGCCAGTCATCGAAGACCACCCACTGGCCGTTGATGTCGGCGAATGGGTCATCGACACGACCTTGACCCAAATGGCGTGCTGGCAGGCGGGCGGGCTGAAACTGCAACAAGTGAGCGTCAATGTCGGGGCGCGTCAGTTGCAGCAGGGTGACTTTGTGCGTCGTCTGAAATCCATTTTGGCCAATCACCCTCAGGTCAACCCGGCCAATTTGCAAATCGAAGTGCTGGAGACCAGTGCGCTCTCAGATATGGTGCAGGTGTCACAGGTTATTGAAGATTGCGCCCGGATTGGCGTGATGTTTGCGCTGGATGATTTTGGCACAGGGTATTCATCACTGACCTATTTGAAGCGCCTGCGTGTCTCGCTGCTCAAGATTGACCAGAGCTTCGTGCGTGACATGCTTGACGACCCGGATGACCTGGCTATTCTGGAAGGGGTGATTGGTTTGGCGGCGGCTTTCAAGCGTCAGGTGATTGCCGAGGGGGTTGAAACCGTGGCGCATGGCACGGCGCTGTCGCATCTGGGTTGCGAATTGGCTCAGGGCTATGGAATTGCCAGACCCATGCCAGGCGCTGAGATGCCTGCTTGGGCAGCGTCTTGGCTTCCAGATGCAGCTTGGAGCAAAGCGTAAGCGAGTAGGTGCTTGTCACTTGGCACGCGCAGGTGTGAATCCAGCTTTCGGGGCGGATGCGGCCTTACACAACATCAGCACAGTTGAAGGCGATGGCCGTGGCTGACCCTACCAACAATTTTTCATCCTGGGCGTAAGAAAAAGCGACCTGTGGAGCTGACTACGACTTGGTTAAATACCCCTTTAAGGGGATAATCTGTAAAATGGAAAAAAGCTCACCGCACTATTCGCTGGCCGACATCCTGGCTCAGATGCAGTCGGTGCCAGACATGAACCTCACCGTTTCCGCCAGGACGGGCATCCGAGCTGCCGGGATGGGTCAGGCTGATGCACTGGCAGTGGTGCAAGCGCTGACCCGCAAGCATTACTACAAGAGCATGACCACGCACGCTGACCATCGCGTCTGGCAAGACGTGTATCACGGCCAGTGGAGCGGTAT
>CAIVHU010000314.1 GCA_903905735.1 uncultured beta proteobacterium | reverse complement strand
GGCATCAAGGTTTCTGATCAAGAACTCGCCACGTTGAACATAGAACGCGATGAGTTTCATGGTGAATGGAACTATCGCATGCTGCCGCACAATCCGTTCGCCTGAACTCGATTGTTCAAGTTATTTTTGCTCGACTCCTAAACATAGCTACTGGACCTTTATCAACAAAGGCTGGAGGCCAATCAGAGCAAAGACCCAAGGCCCAGCAACGCCACCCAAGCCTCGCGGGGTGACAGAATTTTCATCACACCCTCAGCCCGCTTGACCTCTTGCCAGCCCAGCACCCGTTTGTCCCCCGTGATGAAAAAGTCCATGCCCGCGCCAGCCGCCGCGTTCACCAAACGCTGGTCGTTGTCGTCAGGCGGGTCGGCCACATCGTCAATCAGCACCGCCACTGACCAAGAGGCATCAAACAGGCAACAGGCATCCGGTTTTTGCGGGAATTTTCGCGCCAGCACCTCATGCGCCTCCGCCTGAATCAAAGCACTGCTGTATAGCCAGTCGCGATCAGCACACTGCAAGACCAACTCTTCACACAAGCCCGAGAAGATGGTGGCCGACAACCAGACGTTGGTGTCCAAAAAAACCTTCATGACACGTCTTGCAAGACATCGTCCTCCGTCAGCCAGCCCGTCGCACGTGCCAAAGGTGCCAAATGTGCCTGGCTTTGGCGCAGTGAATCACGCAGCCGATGTGCACGCAAGGCCTCCCGCACCACCTCACTGCGTGATTTACCGCTGTGTTGACACAGCGCATCCAGACCCTGCGTTTCAGAATCTGACAATCGGACTGTGAGAGTGGTTTGCATCGTGATTGCTCCTTTTGTACGACAGTGTAGTACAAACGGGCACTTCTTTCTTATTCCAAGTGCCCACCCGGCAGTGTGCGCTGTTGCCAGGTGAGCACAAAACTTCGCTCCAACCGCTCTGCTAAACATAGCAACTCGCTCTTTACGGTAAAGGGCTGAAAGCCAATTTTTCTTATAACGCTGAACCGACAGCCAAATCAGTTATCCGGTCGCATCCGGCTGATGACCCAGCAGGTCACGGCAATCAGCAAAATGGCGCCGGCCTCGTACAGCATGACAATCGGGTCAGAGTCCTTGCGCTGCAGAACGATCAGACGGGTTAGCGCCGTCATCGCGGTGAATAGCGGCAAGGTGATCAGGTTGCGCTGGCACAAATAAAACGCGCCAAGCATGCCCACAGCACCTCGGCGTAGATGAACATCAGCAGCATGCCTGCAGAGCCACCCGTCGGGTCTCAATCAGGGTCAAGATTTCCTGGCCCATCGCGATTACCGTGAAAACGGCAATCGTCACCAGGAAAAGTTTTTCGACGGCATCGATCAAACGCTTGATGTTCATTGGTCTCCGATCACGTCAGTTAAATGGGTGCTATCGCGTGCCGCCACAGCGTTGGCGATGACCACGCCCTTGCCCGGTTCGAAGGAAATGGTTTGCGCAGGTGAGAAACAACAAGGCGTGTACGCATTGGGGTTAAACAAAACGAGACGCTACTTTTGATTCGTCGGCGCTGGGCACTGGCACTCAGTAGGCATTTGCCAGATTCGCGACTGGGCATACACACGAAGCGCAGGAAGCCCTGCCTTGAATTCATGATACGCGCTACAGAAGCTATGATTAGCATAGCTACCAGCCCTTTTCTTAAAAGGGTCGGAGGCCAATTGTTCTAATAGATTAATACCAATGCATTTGAGCCCATCATGAACATAAATGGGAAGCTACCTTTTTCGTGCCTTGCCACCACCTAGGCGAAAAAACGTTGTACGAGCACCGATACAGCGACTGAATGTGCCTTGTCAAATCGAAAGCTTCATCTCCCAAAATGAAGCAAAATGAATATTCAATTTCAGGGACCTGAATCCGTGAGCCGATTCTCTGCCGGTCCAATATTGGCTTGATTTTCTCGTTGATATCCAATTTCGTTTCAAATTTCGGCCGCCGCCATGCCCCAATTTCCCCAAACCACCGCATGCGTGTACCCTGGTACATCAACTTGGCGTTCGGGGTCAATTTCCGGGCGTGCCTCCTCGCGCCTGTATATGCAGCGAAGTGGTTTTGAAGTGCTGGTGTGCTCTGCTACACCGTCAGGCCCGGCGCTAGGCCGTGCTGGTTTTGCCCTGGGGGGCGAGTTGTTTGTACCATGCCTATCCGGTTGGTTGCCAAAGCGGGGTTTTGATGCTAAATTTGCAGCATGGATCCACGCGGCTTTCCAACGACGCTCCCTGAATTTCAGGCGGTCTTCCCCGATGACGAAGCCTGCGCGAAATATCTGGAGCGCCT
>CAIVHU010000313.1 GCA_903905735.1 uncultured beta proteobacterium | reverse complement strand
GAGCCTGCGCTGATGCGTATTTACCAGGCACTTGGGATCAATGCCGCGCCTGGAGGCACCAAAAAACTCGTCGCTTGACGCGCAAATTACGAAGAAAATAATCGCCTAAAAACTAGTACGCTCTAAGTTATTGATTCTTAGTGGTATTTTGAGATGGTTGTTAAAGTCCGGTTAAGTCGAGCCGCTTCTTCAGTACAGGCAGTTTAAAAATGAACGGCAGGTATGGAGCGTGATGTAATTCGGCATGGCAGCGGTTGCTGACGGCCACGATAGGCAGCTTTCGGGCTGCCCATTCCAACGTCATTCAGGTGCAGTTCGTGCCGTTTGGAAATCGAACTGCCGACCGCACCACGTTAGGCGGGGAGCGGCCTGTGAGGCCAGATCCAACTGGGCGACCTATTGAAAAAAAATGTGGTTACTTTGACTTCCTTCAGTCGTGCGGTAAAAACCTGCGAATGTCTGCTGCGATTTGTTCGGCAGTCATGTCGTATGGAAGCTTGACGCGGGTCTTCCCCGTCGTATCGATCAAATAGCCCTCGGCAGAATGATCCACCAGAACGGTACCTTGATAGGGCAGAAGGGTGTAGCCGACATCGAATTTTCTTGCCAGTGCCTCAGTTTCTTTCTGGCTACCACGCAGGGCAATAAATGCTGGATTGAACGCCGGCACGTAATTGTGCAAAATCTCGGTCGTGTCGCGTTCGGGATCAACGGTCACCCACAGCACTTGTGTTTTGTCAGCTTGCGGTCCCAACAAGGACAGCACTTGAGACATGCGTGACAACGTTGTTGGGCACACGTCCGGACATCTGGTATACCCAAAAAATATCACAACAACTTTACCGCGGAAGTCCGACAACTGTCGCCTCTTGCCATTCTGATCGGTCATCTCAAATTGACCACCAAGGTGCGTGGCAGTGACGTCTTTCCCGAAAAGGGCATTTGCCTTTGCGACATGTGTCGCCGCAGAACCGAACAATGAGACGGTGACCAACCAGACTGCAAAAATAAGTCGCAACATGGTGTGTTACCCCCTATTTGGGCATGTTCATTCCATCCATTTTCATGGGTGGGTTTGGATCCGTCAAGCCGTGAACTTCTGCCTGAACATCGACCGTGGTTTTAACACCTGCCTTGTTGATGAAAGTCAATTGCAAAGGAACTAGCTCTCCCTTTGAAAGAGGCTTGTCCAGACCCATCAGCATCACATGGTAGGCGCCGGGCTTAAGCATGACGGATGTGTTGGCAGCAATGTCCAATGCCTTGACGGGTCGCATCATCATCATGCCCTTGTCCATACTCATTTCATGAATTTGGACCATTTTGACGATGGGTGAGGATGCTTGAACTAGCTGCGTCGCCTCAGTGCTTTTCAGAGTCATGAACGCACCGGTATCGGTTTGCCCCTTTACCGTGCCGCGAACCCAGGCATCGGAAACAACCACGTCGGCGAGTGCCATGGATGTCCCGGCAAACGCGACCACCATTGAGATGGCTACTGATTTCCAAATTGTCATTAATTTCTCCATTGGGTATGGCTAAAACAAAATAGGAGGAGTGACAGCTTGAGCAACGCGCACAAGGCGCGCAAACTCAGAATATCATGGTTGAGCGTCACCCGTTTGTCAAACCCATAAGCTCTGTTTATTGCACCGTTACATCCCATACTGATATGAGGTCTAAGGCAGGCCGCCGTCGAACAAGTTCGCAGAATTTAAGTCGCTCTTAAGGATTCCGTATATATTGGGTGTCCTGGGAGCATTTTTCATATTCGTCATTACGAATACGGAAATGACGTAGCCTTCGAAGCTATCAACACGTGTCACTGAACAAACTGATCATGATCAAGCGATGACATCCAAATTGTTTTGTTCGCATGCTGGACTGCCATCGGACGCACCAGTTCCATTGGCATACGCCACCGCCGGGGGGCGCACCGGATGCAAATTCAGCATGCATCCGAGATGCTTGCATCTTTTGATTTAGGCGTCGTATGCAAGCCTTGCGCAACGCACACTACCTCGCCAGCTTCGTGCTGGTTTGGTTTGCATTGACGATTGGTGTTTCCATTGCATCACCTATTGTCAAGCCACAGGTCACTCAACTTGTGTGTTCGGCCTCTGGCGCAACGAACGTCCCGGTTACCGATGATGGCCCCGTGCCAACGGCCAGCCATACTCTGCATTGCCCACTTTGCGCAGGCATCGGTGCACCGCCACCGGTGGTTAGGGTCCAGTTTGATCCTGTTCTACCGACGGCTCAGGTGCTGCAGCCTGTTGAGTCGAATCACATCGCTTCTGCCACCGCGGCACCATTGCCAGCTCGCGGTCCGCCCAAATATCTGTGAGTCAATGATTTTTTTGGCTGGAGGCTGGTTGAGCTCTTGCCAGATGTCGTCTTGATTCAAACAGACTCAGTTTTCATTTAATCAATCAGCATTTTGTTGATCTTCCTGGCAACTTTGTCACGTCGCCTGCACATTGTGTTTTGTGTCGGATGAAGCTGGCAATTTGATGCCAGGCTGGCTTCTCCAGCCGTTCGCATTCAATCACCTTACTGAAAGAACATCATGAAACAACATACCCAATGGATGCTGGCCCTGTCCATGGCATTGCCTGCAGGCGCCGTTTTTGCCTGTGCGAGTTGCGGCTGCACACTTAATTCGGATTTTGGAACCCAGGGACTGTCCAACTCATCAGGCTGGAGTCTGGATGTTCGCTATGACACGCTGAACCAGAACCAGTTACGCACCGGCACGGGAACCATCTCCGCAACCGACTCGGCCAATGTCATCAACCCAACAACTGGAGACCCAGCCGAGGTTGAAAAATTCACCAACAACAAGTACCTGACCACCACCCTGGATTACAACAATGGCACCTCATGGGGAGTGAGTGTTGCGGTGCCCTTCATAGACCGCTCGCACAGCACACTGGGTGTGGGTGGCGACGGGATCAATCCCGACCAGACCAGTGGTTACGACTCCAGTGGCTCCGGTGTGGGTGATGTGCGTATTGTTGGGCGCTATTACGGATTCTCAGACGGGAAAAATTTCGGGTTCCAGTTGGGACTCAAACTGCCCACGGGCGATTTCAAGCAGACCTCGGTTGCCGTGGATGGCGTGACACCGGTGGATGTCGATCCCGGACTACAGCGTGGCACCGGAACGACTGACGCCATCATCGGAGCCTATTACTTTGACAATCTGAACCAGAATTGGGACTATTACCTGCAGGGCCAGTTCCAGTCCGCGCTCAACAGTTCCAACATGGCAGCGGGGTCTTATCGACCGGGCGACAGCATTAACTTGACTGGTGGACTGCGTTACCACGGGTTTGATTCCTTTACACCCACCATGCAACTCAACGTGCGCCATGTCAACACCGACTCAGGTGATGCTGCTGACACGTATGCCACTGGCGGGACACTGGTGTATTTCACGCCTGGTGTCATTGTTCCGCTGACGTCGACGCTGACGGTGTATTCGAACTTGCAGCTTCCGATTTACCAGAACGTCAATGGCATTCAGTTGGCTCCAAAGGCGATTTTTTCCATCGGTGCCCGCGTCGCGTTTTAAGGCACTACTGGGCCTGTTTGAGCAGTGGCGTAACCAGTGTTTCAAGCTCGGTCGCGGTGATGGCGGCGTCACCCACCTGGCCATTCTTTCGGAGGATGCCTTCACGGTCTATGACAAAGGTCGTTGGCATCCTCCAGATTCGCCCCAGTGCTTTGACATTGGCATCAGACATGAGCGCCATCTGAAAACTGTATTGCTGCGAAATCTTCCTGACCGCTGGCAAGTCACGGGCGTCATCCATGCTTATGGCCAGCACCGCCAGGCCCTCGGATTTGTGCTTATCAAGATAAGCTTGCAGTGTTGGCATCTCCGCTTTGCAGGGCGCGCACCAAGTTGCCCAAAAGTTCACTATGACCGTCTTGCCAGTTTGTTGTGAAAGCTGAAAGACTTCCGCACTGTCGAGCAGCTTGGCCTGCATGTCGGGAGCCGGGCTGCCCACAGACAAGTCTGCGGCCATGGCACTGGAGCCAAAAGCAACGCACGCCATCAGAGCAATGTATTTCATCGGCCCATTTTCACTGTTTTGTTGCTTTTAGGCCTATTCCTGCCAGCCTTGGGATGCGAAACGCATATGGCAGCCATTGTGCAATAAAAGGAAATTCCAATGTCTGCTGTGGAGCAAGCATTTTCGACAATTTACAGTCAGCAACCAGCCTTTTGCTGTCGTAGCTAAACCGAGAGCCAAGGACCGCCAACGGTCGTATTCGAGCCGGTCAGGTTGTTGAGTCTTGGTGTTCAATTTCGATGAGAACTTATGGCCTGGTCGCTGCGATTCCGCAAATAATGAATTGAATCAGACTTTTTTGTATGCGGTTCTAATTTGGATAGTTCTTTAAGAAGTCCGATGTAAATGGAGGAGCATGATGAGCAATAAGCCCTGTGCCAAGATTTTTGGCATCGCTAACTGCAGCACTGTGAAGAAGGCCCTGATTTGGTGTCAGGAGAGCAACATTGTCTATGATTTCCACGATTACAAGAAGTCAGGCGTGCCTCTTGACCGACTTGAGGAGTGGTGCAAAACACTCGGATGGAAGGCTCTGATCAACACCAAAGGTCCGACCTGGCGCAAGCTCACGCCCGAGCAGCAGGACATAACAACTCAGAGCAAGGCGGTGGCGACGATGGCGGAGTTCTCAAGCGTAATTAGGCGACCCATCGTGGAAACAGCGGACGGTCAAATTCTCGTCGGCTTTGACGAAAAGTTGTACAAGAGAGTTCTTGCACCCTAACAAGTTCTGTTACGAAAAGTCGATTCCCGATTGTTTGCAAATTTTCCGCCGACCTGCACCTTTGCGGTGGACCGACAACCTTCGATCCAAAGCCGTTCTAGACTAACCGCTTGGCTGTTTCGCCAAACCGGATAAGTGTGAAAATCACTTGCTGAATGATGTCTTCCTTAATTTAAAGCAAGTGCAAAATCCACTTGATGGAGAAAAATACCTTATGACATATGGATTTTGGGATACTCATCATGTGTTGCGCTCCGTATAATCTGTGCGACACCGTCAAAAAGGCCCGCACCTGGCTGACGGATCATGCAGTGGACTACGCGTTTCATGATTTCAAAAAGCAGGGCGTGCCTGCGGACCTGCTACCCGGCTGGCTGGCCGCTGCGGGTTGGCAGACGCTGGTGAACCGCAAGGGCACGACCTGGCGCAAGCTTGATGAGGCCACCCGACTGGCCGTGGTAGACGACGCGTCTGCCACCGCGCTGATGCTGGCCAACCCGAGTGTGATCAAGCGGCCTGTGGTGGTGTGGGGGAATGGCGCGGTGAGCGTGGGGTTTTCGGCTGAGGCCTTTGGCCAGCGCGTTTGAGGGCTGAACTCAATGGGGTACCCTGACAGGGGTGTGATTCAAACCGATGTGCCGTTTTATCTGGATGGGTGTTGGGGCAACGGAGTCTTTCCAGTGCTTGCCCAATCAGCCGGGCGACGCGCTTTGCTACGTGTCCCCCGGCCGCTACGCGGCCTCCTCCTTGACCGCCGCAAAGCGCATCGCCCGACTGATTTGATGCGGTTTTAGGTTGGCTGGCAGGTGGATTCCCGAACAGCCGGGGCAAGCCAGGCAAAGCAGCAAATCAAAGCGGGTCGGTTGGCGAGAAAGTTTTGACCCCAAAACAGTCAGGCACGGTGATTGGGTCATGCGACCGGGCTTCGGGGTGAAAGGCGCGCGCCTAAAGCCGTGTGCGTTCTGACATTTGTGTGTCGCGCGTGTTTTCACCCCGAAACCGCATGCGCATCACCCAGTCGCCGAGCCGGGTTTGAAGTGAAGCATTGAACCAGATGGACGCCACCACAGTTTGAATCGCACCCACCCAACAAAGCCACCTGCACGCTCCCCTAAAATCAAACGTTTTCACCGCCCGGACCAGTTTCACCATGACCACCACTCACTTTGACGGCGTGACCGTCGCCACCCAAGCCAGCGTTTACTTTGACGGCAAGTGCATCAGCCACGGCATCACTTTCGCCGACAGCACGAAAAAATCGGTGGGTGTGGTGCTGCCTGCCACCCTGACCTTCAACACCGGCGCACCTGAAATCATGGAATGTGTGGCGGGCGGCTGTGAGTACAAGCTCAAAGGAACCGATGCCTGGCTCACCTCTGGCCCCGGCGACACATTCAGCATTCCTGGCAACAGCAGCTTTGACATTCGCGTCACCGAGCCGTACCACTACATCTGTCATTTTGGTTAATTTGATAGCTGATACCGCATATTCCATAAGGGCTAGAAGCCAAAAACATGTCTAACACCATTCTCCAAAACATCCCCGCTGGCCAAAAGGTCGGCATCGCTTTCTCGGGCGGCCTGGACACCAGCGCCGCGCTGCACTGGATGAAACTCAAGGGCGCCCTGCCCTACGCTTACACCGCCAACCTGGGCCAGCCCGACGAGTCTGACTACGACGAAATCCCACGCAAGGCGATGGAATACGGCGCGGAGAAAGCCCGCCTGATCGACTGCCGTCAACAGCTTGCCGCAGAAGGGCTGGCAGCACTGCAAAGCGGCGCCTTCCACATCAGCACCGCCGGTGTCACCTACTTCAACACCACCCCGATTGGCCGCGCCGTGACCGGCACCATGCTGGTGGCGGCGATGAAAGAGGACGACGTCAACATCTGGGGCGATGGCAGCACCTTTAAGGGCAACGACATCGAGCGCTTTTACCGCTACGGTCTGCTGACCAACCCTGCCCTCAAGATATACAAACCCTGGCTGGACCAGGCCTTCATCGACGAACTCGGCGGCCGCGCCGAAATGAGCGCCTTCATGACCGCGCACGGTTTTGGTTACAAGATGAGCGCCGAGAAGGCCTACTCGACCGACTCCAACATGCTCGGCGCCACCCACGAAGCCAAAGACCTGGAGAACCTCAATACCGGCATCAAGATCGTCAACCCGATCATGGGTGCGCCGTTCTGGCGTGATGACTGCGTGGTCAAGGCCGAAGAAGTCTCGGTGCGTTTTGAAGAAGGCCGCCCGGTGGCGCTCAACGGCGTGGAATTTCCCGACCTGGTGGAACTGATTTTGGAAGCCAACCGCATTGGTGGCCGCCACGGCTTGGGCATGAGCGACCAGATAGAAAACCGCATCATCGAAGCCAAGAGTCGTGGCATCTACGAAGCGCCCGGCCTTGCTTTGCTTTTCATAGCGTATGAGCGTTTGGTGACGGGCATCCACAACGAAGACACTATCGAGCAGTACCGCGACAGCGGCCGCAAACTGGGACGTTTGTTGTACCAAGGCCGCTGGTTTGACAGCCAGGCCATCATGCTGCGCGAAACCGCCCAACGCTGGGTGGCACGTGCCATCACCGGCACCGTCACGCTGGAGTTGCGTCGTGGCAACGACTATTCGCTGCTCAACACCGAGTCACCGAACCTGACCTACGCGCCCGAGCGTCTGAGCATGGAAAAGGTCGAGGATGCACCGTTCAGCCCGCTGGACCGCATTGGCCAGCTGACCATGCGCAACCTCGACATCGTCGATACACGCGCCAAGCTGGGCATCTACGCCAAGAGTGGCCTGCTGTCGCTCGGTGCGGGCGGCGACTTTCTGAGCCTCAAAAACGACGACCGCAGCTGACCAACGGAGCACCTGGCCAGGCATTGACCCCCATCGATGAAACGACCTGGCCACATGCTGAAGCGATTTCACTGGAACTCTCTCAAGACCCGCATCACGGTGCTGACGCTTGCCGTGGTGATGTTCTGCCTGACTGTCGTCTTGATGTTTGCCGGGCAGTGGCTGCGTCTCGACCTGAAGCGACTATTGGCCGAGCAGCAGGCGGCGGCGGTGTCACTGGTGGCTTCCGACATCAATGACGCGTTCGTCCTGCGGATCACATTCCTGGAAGGACTGGCCCAACTGATCGGGCCGGGCCAGCCCGACCAGCGCGCCCAATCGGTGCAGGCGCAGCTTGAACATCACCCGATGATCAAGAGTTTGTTCAACGACGGTGCGATCGCCATCGACGCCCGGGGCCGCATCACCGCCGAGACACCGCTGGCGGCACAGCGGGTGGGCATTGACATCAGCGACCGTGACTATGTCAAAGCCGCCCTGCAAGGCAAGCCCTACATCGGTGCCCCCGTGATCGGCAAAAAATCCCGCCAGCCTATCGTGGCGGTGGCGGTACCCTTGCGTGACGCACAAGGGCGCATCAGCGGCGCACTGGCAGGCATCATCAACCTGGGCAAGCCCAATTTTCTGGACCGGCTGACCGAAAACCGCTACGGCCGCACCGGCGAAACCTTCATCGTCACGCCGCAAAACCGCATGATCGTGTCCAGCTCGGACAAGAAACGCGTCATGGAAGTGTTGCCTGCGCCAGGCGTCAGCCCGTGGATCGACCGCTTCATGCAAGGCTATGAGGGCAGCGCGGTCGTCACCAATCCGCACGGGGTGGAGGTGCTGGTAACGGTCAAGCAGGTGCCCATCGCGGGGTGGTACACCTCGGTCATTCTGTCAACCGAAGAAGCCTTCGCCCCGATCAACGCCACGCGACACCGGTTTTTTATCTACTTTGCGCCGCTAGTGATCCTGTTGATTGTGGGCCTGACAGGGTGGATGCTGCGACGCCAGCTCACGCCGCTGATGGACACCACCCGCACGCTCACCGAGCTGGCGCTGTCAGACCAGGCCCCGCAGCCGCTGCTCATCACCCGCCACGACGAGGTGGGCGAGCTGATTGGCGGCTTCAACCACCTGTTGCAATCACTGGCGCAGCGCCAAACGGCGTTGCAGGAGAGCGAAATACGCTTCAAGGTGCTGGCCGACAACGCCCCGGCCCTGGTCTGGATGACTGATCTGACCGGTCAGGCCAGCTACTTCAACCGGGTCTGGCTGGAATTTACCGGGCACAGTCTGACCCAGGAGCTGGGCAGCGGCTGGACGCAAGGCGTTCACCCTGACGATTTGCAGCGCGCCAGCCTCGCTTTCAAAGCGGCCTTTCAGACACGCCAATCGCTGAGCATCGATTACCGGCTACGCCGCTTTGACGGGCAAGACCGCTGGCTGACGTTTCACGGTGTGCCCCGCAACGATGCCCAAGGCGTTTTTGCCGGGTTTATCGGCAGCGGCATCGACATCACCGAGCGCAAGCAGTCAGAAGAGCGGCTGCAACTGCTGGCCAGCGTGTTCACCCATGCTGACGAGGGCATCCTGATCAGCCGTGCCGACGGCACCATTCTGGACATCAATGAAGGCTTTAGCCGCATCACCGGCTACAGTCTGGCCGACGTGCTGGGCCAGACCCCACGCGTTCTGGCCTCCGGCCGACAGGACAAGGCCTTTTACGAATCGATGTGGCAAACCCTGCTGACCAGCGGTCAATGGCGCGGTGAGGTGTGGAACCGGCGCAAGAATGGCGAGCTGTATCCGGCGTTGCTGACCATCAGCGCGGTCCTTGATGCGCAGGGCCAGGTGAGCCACTATGTTGCTTTGTCATCCGACATCACCGCGCTCAAGGCACACGAGGCGCAGTTGGAGAAGATCGCCCACTTTGACAACCTGACCGGCCTGCCCAACCGCCTTATGCTGACTGACCGGTTGCGCCAGGCCATGCCGCAGACCCAGCGCCGGGGCCAGCGTCTGGCGTTGGTGTTCATTGATCTGGACGGCTTCAAGGCCGTCAACGACCAGTACGGGCATGAGGCGGGCGACCTGGTGCTGCAAACCGTGGCCACCCGCATGAAGCAGGCGCTGCGCGAAGGCGACACGCTGGCGCGCCTGGGTGGTGATGAATTTGTGGCAGTGCTGCCCGATGTGCGTGACCTGCAGATTGGCGATACCCTGCTGCAGCGCCTGCTGGAAGCCGCCGCGCAGCCCGTGCGGTTTGGCGACTTGGTGCTGCAGGTGTCGGCCAGCCTGGGCGTGACCTATTACCCGCAAGCCAAAGAACTGAACGCTGACCAGTTGCTGCGCCAGGCTGACCACGCCATGTACCAGGCCAAGCTGGCGGGCAAGAATCAGTTTGCCGTTTTTTCTGACCCAGCGTAGGGGTGACCGGGCCGGCTCAGAGCGAGCAGCTTAGAGATCCACGCCGCTTTCGTCGTACAGGGTAGCAAAGTCAGTGACCAGTTCCACGCTGCTCAGTTCCACCGGATCGCCGGGGCTCAACGTGATGATTTGCCAGCCGATGTCGCCCTGACGGCGGTGAATTTCAATCACCGCTGCCTCCTGGCTGACCAGCACATATTCCAGCAATGACGGCAGACTGCGGTAGGCCTGCAGCTTTTCGCGACGGTCAGTGGCCTCGGTGCTGGCAGAAAGGATCTCGACTATCAGGCGCGGTGTCTCAATCAGGGTATCCGTGCTCGACACGCTCTGGTAGCATGGGTCACAGGTCACCATCACATCGGGGTAGTAATAGCTGTTGAACTTGGCGATGCGCAGTTTGGTGTCGCTCATGAAAGTGCGGCACGGTGACCCGCGGACATGGGCGCGCAAGATTGTGAAAACGTTCCCTGCAAACACGTTATGCCGCAGCGAAGCGCCGGTCATGGCGTAGATGTTGCCGCCCACAAACTCGTTTTTGACCGGGCTGGCGGCTTCCAGACGCAGGTAGTCGTCTTCGGATAACTGGGCGTGTTGGGCGATTTTCATGATGCGCAGGCCATTTGGGTTCATCGGTTTTTTGCAAGAATACCACTGGACACCGGCTCAGTGCGACCTGCCATACAGGCCTATCAAGCCAACACAACTACTTGCGATTGAGGTAGTCCTGGGCGATCGGTTGCAAGGCCGAGACGCTGATGCCCAGCGAGGCCAGTCCGGGCAGTTGGCCGCTGGAGACGTTGTCCACCTTCATGGAATCGAGGTTGTCGTCACTCATCACCGGCTCACCCGGGGCCAGGCTCATCAGCTTGGCCTGGATGCGTGCCACCCAGTCGGGCAGGCCAAACACTGGCCGACCAAAGCCGCCACCAATGCCTGCCAGTTTGGCCGAGAGTTGCACCAGCTGTTTGAGTGTGAACACTTCCGGCCCGACCGCCTCGATGATGCGCGGTGAAGCTGCCGGACTGGCACCCGCCAGGCAACGCACCACGGCCGTTGCCACATCCTCGACCCACACCGGCTGAAAGCGGGCGCTGGCACCGGCCAGCGGCATCACCGGGAAGATTTTTTGCAGGTTGGCAAAGACGTTGATGAACTTGTCGTTGGCGCCAAAAATCACGCTGGGGCGCAGGATACTCAGGTCAAACCCCGCCTGGCCCGAAGCGCCCGCGCCGGATGCCGCTTGCAGCAGCACCGCTTCGCCTTCGCTTTTGGTACGCAGGTACATCGAAGGCAATTTTTCTGGCTGCAAGGCATCGGCCCCGAGTGCGCTGACATGCACCACCTGCTGCACGCCATGGGTCAGGCAGGCCTTGGCAATTTTGCGCGGCAGGGCCACATGGGTGCGCTCAAACGAGGTTTGCGTGCCATGCAGGATGGCCACCAGATTGACCAGCGCGTTTTGCCCAGCCACCGCGCGCGTCAGCGCGACCTCGTCATTCACGTTCAGCTCAAGCACCGTCAGATTGGGCAGGTGTTTGAGCCGGTCCGCGTTGGCGCGCCGCCGGGTCGGCACGGTGACCTCCCAGCCATCGCTCACCAGTTTTTCGCACAAATGGGTACCTACAAAGCCGGTACCGCCAAGCACAATGATTTTTTTCATCGGGCCATCATGCGTCAAAAGCCTAATCGCCTGCCAAGTACGCTCAAAAAACCCTGACTATTCCGGTAGATGGCGCGCGCTTTGGACAAACGTCGCGGTCGGAAAACGCTATTAATATAGTAGCTATTAACGGAATAAACACGGGGGCTTAAAGCACAAAATGCAAAAATAACCCGGCTCACACCACTATCGGTTCGGGCTCCAGCAGGATGCCGAAGCGCTCATAAACGCTGGTCTGGATCGCCTTGGCCAGCGTCATCACCTCGCCGCCGGTGGCGGCATCCGGCCCGTCGACCGAACCTCGATTCACCAGCACCAGCGCCTGCTTGCCATACACACCCGCCTGCCCCACTGTTTTGCCGCGCCAGCCACAGGCGTCGATCAGCCAGCCTGCGGCCAGCTTGATGCTGCCGTCTGCCAGCGGGTAATAGACCACTTTGGGGTCACGGCCGATGATGTCGGCGCATTGCTCGGGGGTCACCGTAGGGTTTTTGAAAAAGCTGCCGGCGTTGCCAATGACCGCCGGGTCGGGCAGCTTGGCGCGGCGAATCTCGCAGACCCAGTCAAACATTTGCTGCGCGCTGGGCTGGCTGCAACCGGTTTCAAGCATTTTCCGGTCCAGATCCGCGTAGCCCAGCACCGGCTTCCAGGCCTTGGGCAGGGCAAAACGCACGCGCAGGATCAGCGCACGGTTTTTAAGCCCAATTGGCCTATAGCCACCGTCCTGATTGGGCAAGCTGCTATGTTTAAAGATGGAATCACGGTAGCCAAAGGCGCACTGGGCAGCGTTCAGGCTGAAGGTTTCGCCCGTTTGCAGATCGATTGCATCGAGCGAGTCGAAGCGGTCCTGCAACTCCACACCATAGGCACCGATGTTTTGCACCGGCGCAGCCCCCACCGTACCCGGAATCAGTGCCATGTTCTCCAGGCCGGGGGAGCCCTGTGCTAGCGTCCAGACCACAAAGTCGTGCCAGTTTTCACCCGCGCCGGCTTCCACGATAAAGGCTTTGGCGGTCTCGCCCACCAGTTTGCGCCCCATGATTTCAACTTTGAGCACCAGCGGCTTCACATCGCCGGTGAGCACCACATTGCTGCCGCCACCGAGCACGAACTTGGGTTCGCTCGCCCAATGCGGGTCAGCCAATAAGGCTTGTACGTCTGATTCATCGGCGATACGTGCCAGCGCCCCGGCTTTGGCAACGATGTGAAAGGTATTGAAGGCCTGCAAGGCGACGTTTTTCTGGACTAACATGGTGCAATTGTCGAACAAACAGCGAGAACCCTAATGCCCTCTTTTGATACCGTTTGCGAAGCCAGCATGGTCGATGTGAAACACGCCGTGGAAAACACCTCCAAGGAAATTGGCACCCGTTTTGACTTCAAAGGCACGCCCGCTGCCGTGGAACTTAAGGACAAAGAAATCACCCTGATTGGGGACGCCGACTTTCAGCTCACCCAGATCGAAGACATCCTGCGCAACAAACTCACCAAACGCAATGTCGATGTGCGTTTTCTGGACAAGGGTGACATCCAGAAAATCGGCGGTGACAAGGTCAAGCAGGTCATCAAGGTACGTGACGGCATCGAAACCGAGTTGGGCAAAAAAATCCAGCGGCTAATCAAAGACAGCAAAATCAAGGTTCAGGCCGCCATTCAGGACGGCAAGCTGCGCGTCACCGGCAAGGACCGTGACGACCTGCAAGCCGCACAAGCCTTGATGCGCAAGGAAGTCACCGACATCCCACTTAGTTTTGACAACTATCGCGAGTGATGGCCCGGCCGATGCGCCTCGCCGCTGTGCTGACCCTGAGCGCCCTGCTGGCAGCGGCCTGCGGCTTGGCAACAGCCCAGAGCGTGGCGCTGGCGGGCCTACTGGGCAGCAAAGCCCTGCTAGTGGTTGACGGCGGCCAGCCGCGCAGTCTGGCCGTGGGCGATACCGTTCAAGGTGTCAAACTGGTCAGCCTGCAAGGCGATCTGGCCACGGTCGAGATGGGTGGCAAGCGCCAGACGCTGCGCCTGGGCGGTGCGCCCGCCAGCGTGGGCAGTTCAGGCGAGCCTGCTTCGGGCAACAAGATTGTGCTGACTGCCGACTCACGCGGGCACTTCATGACGCAGGGGCAGGTCAACGGCTACAGCGCCTCGATGATGGTCGATACCGGTGCCTCCATGGTCAGCCTGTCGGCCGCGCAGGCTGATCAGTTTGGCCTGAAATACAAACAGGGCAGCATGCAGGGCATGAGTACTGCCAATGGTGTCATCGCCAGCTGGCGCGTCAAGCTTGACCGGCTGCGTGTGGGCGACGTGACGCTCTACGACATCGATGCGGTGGTCTCCAGCGGTGCCATGCCCTATGTGCTGCTGGGCAACAATTTTCTGGGCCGCTTCCAGATGAGCCGCAATAACGACAAGATGGTGCTGGACAAGCGCTTCTAAACATGAGCCTGATTGTCAAAAACGAAGACGAGTACGAAGACCTGCTGGGTCTGTGGTCTGACCTGGAGTCCGGCCTGGCGGTGGTGCTGACGCACCCCGACAGCGTGCAGGAGTTTTCCCAGCGCATTCACCAGTACGACCGCTGGCTGCAGGATTTGCTCAAACAGGACACCGATGTCGGCCTGTACCTGCTGTTCCAGTTGGCCACAAAATCGCCCGTGGGTTACAGCGCCTCCCACGCGCTGGTGTGTGGCGTGTTGTGCGACCTGATCGCCACCGACTTTGCGCTGCCCCGCCCCCAGCGTGACAGTCTGGTGCGCGCCGCGCTCACCATGAACGTGGCCATGACCGTGCTGCAGGACGAGATGGCCACCCAGCGCACGCGCCCCACGCGCGAGCAGCAGCTGGTCATCAACGAGCACCCGATCAAGGGCGCGCAGATTCTGGAAAGCAAAGGCATCACCGACCCCTTGTGGCTGGAGGTGGTGCGTCGCCACCATCTGGAAGACGTGTCGCACGAAGCCCTGAGCATGCTGCCCGAGCCGCGCCGCCTGGCGCACATTCTGCTGGTGGTGGACCGCTACGCCGCCATGATCAGCCCGCGTGAATCACGTGAGGGCCAGAGCGCCGCCGATTCGGCCCGCAACCTGATCCAGAACCATACCGAACATGGTGGTGCCGTCGGTCAGGCGCTGGTGCGCATGGTGGGCTTTTGCCCGCCCGGCACCTTTGTGCAACTGGAAGACAGCCGTGTCGCCGTCGTCACCCGGCGCACCAAGCAGCCCAACCAGCCCGACGTGGTGGTGGTGATGGACGCGCAAGGCAAGCTGACCCGCCCACCGGTGCCGCATGCCACCTCGGGCGCAGGCGCAGGCATTGCCTCGGCACTGCTGGCCTCGGCCGTGCGTGAGCGCATCAACCACCACCTGATTTTGCAATTGGGCGCCGAGACAGCAGATGCGTATTGATACAACTTTAATAGCTGTCTGCGCTTTATGAATAGGGGCTGGAGGCCAATTTCATCATGAATTCTGAACTGAAAAACGCCCTGCCCCACGAGCCCCGCCTGAACCGTGCGCTGCGCGCCATGCTGCACACCCAGCGTGTCGCCGCGCTGGGCACACTCAATGCCGAAGGAAAGCCCTTTGTGTCGATGGTGCCGTTTGCCATTGAGCCGCAAAGTGGCACGCTGATCATTCATGTCAGCCTGCTGGCCCCGCACACCCGCAATCTGCTGACCGCCCCCGCGGTGTCGTTCATGGTGATGCAGCCGGAGGTGCCGGGTGAGCCGGTGCATGCGCTGCCGCGCGTGTCGTTTGATGGCACCGCCGCCCGCTTGAGGCCTGAGAGCCCCAGCTGGCTGGCCGCCCGCAACGCCTACCTGGCCCGCTTTCCCGACGCTCAGATGATGACCGAATTGGGCGACTTCAGCTTTTTTGCCATCACGGTCACCGACGCCCGTCATGTCGCCGGCTTTGGCTCAGCCCGGCCTCTGGAGCCTGAAGACTTGGCCAGCGTGCTACGGCCTTTGTAGCTACTTGCCCTTTATTGACGAGGGCTGGAGGCTATTTTGCCTTCAATAAATGCCACCATCATGCGCGCCACCGCATCGCCGTCATGCCCCTTGGCCAGGCTGTCGGTGCACGACTGGTACTGTGCCTCACCCAGCGTGGTGCGGCGTTTGTCGAGGATAAACGCGCTGTAGGCTTCCACAAACTCGGGGTGCGGCTGCACGCAAAACACCCGATCTTCCACCGCGAACGCGGCCACCGGGCAAAACTCACTGGTCGCCAGCAGCGTCGCGCCTTCTGGCAAATCAAACACCTGGTCCTGGTGGCTGGCCAGCAGGGCAATGCTATCGCGGCCTTGCGCTTCAGGCATGTCAGGTGCCAGCCACTGGTAGGCCATGCGCCCGGCACCCCAACCTTGCGGTGCCCGGCCCACGCGTGCGCCCAGGATCAGCGCAATCAACTGGTGACCAAAACACACGCCCACCAGCTTCTTTTTGGCTTGAAGCAGTTGCTCCACCTTATCGCGCAGCGCCAGCACCCAGGGCTCCTGCGAGAACGAGTCGGTGCGGCTGCCTGTGAGCAGCACCGCGTCATAAGCCTCAAACGAGTCAGGGTACTCGCCCTTGACGGTGTTGAAGATGTCAAATTCACCGGTGGCACCCGCGTCTTTGAGCAGGCGCACAAACATCGTGCCATAGCCGATGTAGGTCGGCTCGATGGCCGGGTCGAGGTAGTCGTTTTCAAGAATGCAGAGTTTCATGATCAGTGTTTGCCCGAGTGAGGTGATTTGGGTTCAGTGGAATGACCAATTTTGCGGGACCGGTGATGCGGATGGCCGCGATGGGCACCGTGGTCTGGCCCGACCGCAGGCGGTGCCGCCTTTTTGCCCAGCTTGGACTCGGTGCCCTTGATCAGTCGGTTGATGTTGTCAGCGTGACGATAAAGCAGAAAAAGTGCCATCACCGTGATGCCGAAGGCCACGGGGGTATTTTTGATCCAGAAGGTGTCGCCCGCCAGCACATACACCACCGGGGCCATCACCGCCGCCGTGATGGACGCCAGTGACGAATAGCGCAACCCCAACGCCATCACCGCCCAGATCAGCAGCGTGGCCAGACCCAGCCATACGCTCACGCCCATCAACACGCCCAGCGCAGTGGCCACGCCCTTACCGCCAACGAATCTGAAGAAAACCGGGTACAGGTGCCCCAGAAAGGCCGCCAACCCGACCATGGCCAGCGTGCCGTCATGCAGACCATAGCGCGGGCCGTAAACCCCCACCAGCATCACCGGCAACCAGCCCTTGACCGCGTCCAGAAGCAGCGTGATGACAGCGGCCGCCTTGGAGCCCGAGCGCAGCACATTGGTGGCACCGGGGTTCTTGCTGCCAAAGGTACGCGGGTCGTTCAGACCCATGACGCGGCTGACGATCACCGCAAACGACAGCGACCCCACTAGGTAGGCCGCCACAGCGGCCAAAATCGGCCAGAAACTTTGCATGGATTCCAAAAAACACTCCTGCTGCCCGGCGTTACGGGCTTGAAAAGGCCTATTTTGCCAGCCCGCGTTAGTAGCAGCTCAAATCGCATAGGATTCAAAGTGCTGGGTCGGCACAGGCTGCATCTTTGCCCGGCAGGGTGACGGTTTCGGTTTCGGTTTCGGTTTCGCGGGTTATCGACCGACGGCAGGGCGACTGGGTGATGCGCGTGCGGTTTTGGGACGAAATCACGCGCGGGGCTGGCGCTTCAGTGCGCCAAGGACCGTGAACGCGCGCCTTTCATCCCAAAGCCCGGTCACATCACCCAATCACTCTGCCTCAACACGGTTTGATGCGACATGAGTTGCAACAGGGTAAGCCACAGTCGGGCATTTTCAAACGCCGCAATCAATGGGCCAATTGGTTAAAGGCACTGCCCCTCGGCGGGAGTTGGTGCCAGTAGCGGTCAAGATGGCAAAAGTAGACGCTGTGCCACGTTCTTGCCTGCCGCCATCTCCAATAGTGTTGACGCACGGTGATTGCATTAGGCGACCGGGCTTTGGGGCGGAAGGCGCGCGCCGGAAGCATTCGAGTACTCACACTGCAACCCCGCGCGTGATTTCGCCCCAAAACCGCATGCGCCTAACCCAGTCGCCCCCGTCGGTTGAGTATCCGAGAAACCTAGCCCGTTACCCCTGCTATTGGTTGAAAACGATGGAAACCGCTCAAGCAGCCTTGCACCGCGTTGACCCCAATTTCTCAGCCCAGCACCTCCGCCAGCGCACATTCCACCGGTTTGGCACCCAGCAGATCAACGCACACCTGCGGTGCCAGACCCACCAGATAACCCCTGCGTCCGCCGTTGATCAAAATTTTGGGCAGCGCCAGAATGGTCGATTCAATGAACACTGGCATGGCTTTGCGTGTGCCAAAGGGCGAAGTGCCGCCCACCAGATAGCCGCTGTGTCGATTCGCCACCTCAGACGTGCAGGGCTCCACCGATTTGGCACCGATCTGGCGCGCCAGATTTTTGGTCGAGACCTTGCGGTTGCCATGCATCAGCACCACCAGCGGTTTGGCATCCTGGTCCTGCATGATCAGCGTCTTGACCACGTGGAACGGGTCCCACCCCAGAACGGACGCGCTGTGCAACGCACCGCCATGCGCCAGATACTCGTAAGGGTGCTCGGTGAACGCGACTTGTCTGGCTTTGAGCAGTTGCGTGGCGGGTGTCAGGCTGACGTGGTCTTTTTTGGCCATGGAAACGAGCAACTTGCGGAATTCAGTAAGCCAATCGAATTAGCTGCAATCAGAGGCAAAAAATTGAGGGTAGCCCTGCCCAAGTGCGGGAAAATCCAAGCACTGAATCCAGAGATCGCTGCCCGCCCATGAATACTACCCTGAGT
>CAIVHU010000312.1 GCA_903905735.1 uncultured beta proteobacterium | reverse complement strand
TTGCCGATGCCATCGACAAGTGGTTCAAGCTGGGCAACAACCTGAACCAGCGCGACACCATCGCGGTTCGGCGCACCACCTCTGGGCTGTTGAAACTGGTGTGTCCCAACGGGGAATACACCAAGGACTCGGTCCGCAAGTGCCTGGAATACGCACTAGAAGTTCGCCGACGCGTCAAAGAACAGCTCAAGAAGATTGGCGGCATGGAGTTTTATGACGTCCATTTCAGCTACATCGACCTGGAAGACGGTGTCGAGCGCTTTGTGACCGTGCCGGAGCAGTCGAGCGGCGCCTTAGTGCCAGAGGGGAGGTTGAATCCCGGCACCTTGCACACCATCAGCATGGGCTCCACCGAGATGCCGGGTATCTACCGGCTGGAGATTCAGTCGATTCCCGGCACTGGCAAAGCCAATGTGTCGGGTGTGGCACCACGGGAGGCCGTGCGGGTGGCGTTTGATTATTTCAAGGCCAATTCAAGTCGTGTCAGCGCATCCATCAAACCGGGCGAGCGGGATTTTCATACGCACCTGGTGGAGTTGCAGCACTCCGGTGCGCCACAAGCGTTCACCTTGGCCAGCTTCATCGCGTTTTGTTCAGCGGCATTGGGCAAGCCGGTTCAGTCGCAATTGGCGGTGATGGGCGACATGAGTCTGGGCGGCACGATTGTTCAGGTGCGCAACCTGGCGGAATGTATGCAGGTGGCGTTTGATGCCGGTGCCAAGCGGATTTTGCTGCCCATGTCCAGCGTCACTGATATTGCAACGGTGCCTGGAGAGTTGTTCGCCAAGTTTCAGACCAGTTTCTATTCGGACCCGGTGGATGCGGTGTTCAAGGCTTTGGGGGTGGAGTAACACTTAGTTTTGACCGGATTTTGGCAACGGCTCACAAGGTGATCATGCCAATTGCGCAAAGCACCGGTTGAGACTGATGATATGAACAGTTTGACAGGCTCACGTGGTGAGCAACAAGAGGTGCAAAGTGCCGTTACCAATGATGCCAATAATGAATACAGATACGATAACGTAAGAAGTGCGGCATGACCCCACAAGAACTAACCCCCTACCTCACCCGCCTGGTTGACCAACAACTTCAAATCAGCCTGATGCTCTGGGGTCCACCTGGCATCGGCAAGTCCAGCATCGTGGCTGACGTGGCTGCCAAGCACGAAATGCAATTGGTTGACTTGCGCCTGAGCCAACTGGCACCCACCGACCTGCGTGGCTTGCCAGTTGCCGAAAACGGCGTATCGCGCTGGTTCCCGCCGGAATTTCTGCCCACCGATGGCAAAGGCATTTTGTTTCTGGACGAAATCAACATGGCCCCACCAGCCATACAGGGAATTGCACAGCAACTGATCCTTGACCGGAAGGTCGGCAGCTATCGTGTCCCCGAAAAGTGGTTTGTGTGGGCTGCTGGGAATCGAAAAGCTGACCGAGCGGCCGTATTTGAGATGCCCTCTGCATTGGCAAACCGCTTTATTCATCTGGATCTTTCCGTAGATCTGGAAAGTTTCAAGACATGGGGATTGCGCAAAGGTTTGTCCGAGAAGATCCTGGCGTTTCTTGCATTTCGCCCAACTCTGCTGCACAACATGGACGCACACCATGCGGCATGGCCATCTCCACGATCTTGGGCCATGGCAGATTCTTTAACCAAATTGGACTTGACTATAGAGCCTGCGGTCGGCCCGGGCCCCTCCGAAGAGTTCAATGCCTTTTGCAGCATTTACGAAAATCTTCCGGATCTGGAGTCCATTTTGGACGGATCAGGGAAAGTTAAATTTCCTACCGAGTCCTCAGCGCGCTATGCGACTGTTCTGGGTCTGCTAGTTCGCACAGACTCCGCCGAGAGGGGCGTCAACGCATTGCAGTGGCTCATTGCGAAAGCTGGAGCCGAGTGGGTCCAGTTCTATGCAAGTGACCTATTCAGGATACTGCGCGAGCGCGGTCAGTTTGGTGACCTGGTTCAATTAATTAGTGGCAATTCGAAATTAAAAGAATTTTCACGGAATATGCGTGATTTGGCCTTTTCTATTTAATCAAATCTCAAATTTAACAATCTGGAGGAAAAATGAAAAATAAAGTAGCTAAATTTAATTTTTTTAATGAGTTCACGGATTATGCAAGCCCCCTTGGACGCTTGTGCCCTGATAAATATTTGTATGCTCCAGAACTTGGTGACACCGTTGAGGTGGTTGGTGTTGATTTTATGGGAGTTTCGATTGGAATAGGCACTATTTTTCGAAAGATTGCTGAATCAAAGCAGATGATCGCTATTCGAAAGAAGCTGAGTGAATTGGATTTAATTGATGATGAAGATAACGAGTACATAGGCAAAGTTTTTGACTTTTCAACGTTGTCAGAGTTCAATAGTGAAACCAGTGGTTTCATTGTGAAATTTTCCGTAAAAGCCCCCACCAGTTTTGTGAAAAAAAATTCGACCCAAGCAGATGATTTGAAATCTGGAATTAATTTAACTTCAGGAAGAATCAAAGCGAAGCTATACGAAAAGCAAGAAGGAGACTACTATCTAAGCGGTCAGCTTAAAGGCTTTATTGATGGATATTCAGTTATATCAACAAAGGCCATGAACGCGTTTAAGAATGTACACGCAAAAAGCACTAAAGTTGAAAATGTTGCATGGTCCGACCGAATATTACCTGCGGCATTGGTTCGAAATTTGAATGAGTCACTAGATGAAATTTGTAAAAATGAACCGGCTGACTTCCATCCAGGGTCTGGCAAGGTTGTACGAGATATCGTTCACCCGTCCATGTACTGCTACGTTAAAGGGATTTCCAAAGTTAATGGAAGTCCGGGAGATCCTTTAGGAAAAAGTGAAGGGGCTAAAGAGTCGGAACATGGAGATAAAGATTTTTGGGGGCGGGAGTATGAAGACTCTATTTATCAATGGTTGCCAGCAGAGTTTTTTATCTCGGAAGATGGCAAGGCGAGGATTGAGTCGTATATTAATAATTTGGATCGAAATAAATATTCTGGCGTTTACAGCATATTGGAGCGCATGTTTGAGAGTGTGCTGCCGATGTTTGAGTCAGTTTGCTCATCTTTGAGAAATGACTTTTATGGCGTTGACGGAGTAGAAAAAGGCATCAAATCCATTTCCTTAAGGAATAGAACACTACAGGTTGTCACGAAAATCGTGGAGTACAGAGTAAATCGCGAAGAAAATTTCGATGGTGTTTGGCATGTCGAAGGCATGTCTCACGAGGAAGTCCTTGCGACAGCCCTTTGCATTGTTCAGCGCGACGATAATTTTGCCGGTGCTGAAATCGAGTTTCGCAGATTTCTGTTCGCGGATGAGGGAGATGATTTAATATCTTCGACGCCGCAAAATGCAAATCGCCCAACAGACAAAATGGGAGGCGGTGATGTGCGGCCTCTAGGAAGTTTGAAAACTCCGGCAAATCGTGTTGTGGTTTTTCCGAATTCTCATATTCATCGATTAAGCAGTATGTATTCCTCAGATGGAGCGGATGCAACGAGACGCATTGTTGTATTCTGGCTCGTAAATCCAGAGCACCCCATTGTTTCAACTGCAAATGTTTCTCAGCAACAAGGAGTCCTGTCTTTAGATGATGCGCTTAGGAATCGGCTTGCGTTGATGGCTGAGAGAAAGTTGCACAAGGAAAGCTATGAGGAAAGAGAAGTATTTCTCTGTGAACATTGATTTGATCGGAAGCATAATGACCGAAGCATTGAATAGTAATGAGAGCCTTGCGAGTCGCATTCGGGATTCGTTGTGTACTGTGGATGAGTTGGAATCATTGGTGGGTACAAGTGTCGAAATTGACAGACTTATTGCGTCTAGCAAACGTGCGGGTGCAGACACTCTTAAAAAACTGTCATATAGTTCAGATGACATAACTCGCGAGTGTGTTACAGGGAATCCTAATACTCCGCTGGAAATTCTCAATAATCTCGCAGATGAATATCCACGGGCATTTCTGTTAAATCCTGCATTTGATCTTGTGATTTTGGAAAATCCTGGTTTTTTAGAAAATCTTTACGAATCATCGCTTGCCAAAATTTTGGAACAAAAGGAATGCCCGCAATCTATAGTTGTTTGGGCTTACAATTTTTATAAAAAGAGAAATTCATTTAGTTCGAGTGTCTTAAAAGGTGTGGTAAAAAATCCGCATACGCCTGTAAAGATGATTAACGCCATCTTGCGGCTTGATACCGGTGTCGAAATAACCTGCGAAGAAGGTCTACTTTGATTGTGCCTTCATCATATCTATGAAAGATTTGATTGATGATTCTTCTAGAAAGTTAAAGGGTGTTCAATTACGAATTCGAGGTGATCACCCTTTTTTCGGTACCTTGGCGTTGTATGCGGAATTTGTCGTGTCAGATCGAATTCAAACTGCATCCACCGATGGAAGAAAAATTTGGTTCAATCCAAACTTCATAAGGAAGCTTGACCGGAAGGCGCTTTGTGGACTTTTTGTTCACGAGTTGCTGCATGTCGCACTTCGCCACATCGGTCGGCGTCTTCAGAGGGATCCTCACATATGGAACATCGCGGCTGATATCGTTGTCAATGGAATGATTCGTAGCGACACGGACTATTCCCTTCCATCTGGAGGAGTGGAAATGGTCAAGCTGTCTCATCTAAGCGTTGATGACGTATATGAACAACTTTTGAGTGGCCGGTACAAATTGCCAGATATTTCTCTATTTGATCTGGAAATTGGTGAAAGTGGTTCTGAGAGTGGGGAAGGATCTTCTTCTGGAAGTCTCCTCATTCGTTCTGTAACGGAGCTAGATCGGCATTGGTCTTCTGCGCTCCAACAGGCAGCAGCTGTAGCAAGGCGTATGGCCCGTGGCTTTGGGAGAAACGGGATTGACGGTTTGCGCGAATTTGACGGTGCCACCAACCCAAGCCTGACTTGGCGCGAGATTCTGTGGCAATTCATGGTGGCCACGCCATATGACTTTGGCGGTTTCGACCGGCGCTTCATTCACCGCAAGCTGTATCTTGAGGATGTTGTCGGCGAATCGGTTGAAGTCGCTATCTGCATCGACACCAGCGGCTCCATCGGCAGCGCCGAGCTTGGCGCTTTTATAGGTGAAATCCAGGGCATTCTGGATGCCTATCCACAGATTCGTGGGACATTGTTTTTTTCCGATGCAGCGTTGTACGGCCCATATGAGTTCAGTAAAGATGCTCCCATGCCAAAAGCCAGGGGCGGCGGTGGCACCGCCTTTGAACCATTCTTTGGTTGGGTTGCACAGCAGGAGCGCGGCGGCACCCTGCTTTTGAGCATTTATTTCACCGATGGATATGGTTCGTTTCCACGGGCACCACCGGAATCGCCCGTACTATGGGTGGTGATGCCTGGCGGGCTGGAGTCCACTGGCTTTCCTTTTGGGGAAGTGGCGCGGATGGTGTCAGCCCCATCGCGTGGCGGGTAAGCAATGAGTGAGATATCAACCCAAAATGTTCTGCATGGCTTTGCTGCTATCCCGCTACTCCAATTGGTCGCGGAATATTCAGGTAATCATTTATTTAAATTGAATGAATATTAAGATGAATAAATCCACTCAACATAAATTTGCAGATCTTATTGACAGCGGAATTACTGTTTATATGCGGAAAAATGCCGCCAGTACATCGGATTTACTGACTGAAATGGCCAATGAGTCGGCTTCAACCCAACGCGACTTCTCGACGATTGGCTTGAGTGATTTGCCTTCGGCAATGAGGGCATTGGGTTTGTTGCAGGAGCGCGAGGTCGCAGAGCGGACTAAGGAAGCTTCAACGTCTACGGACTGGTTGCAGCGCGCAGCAGCAACTCTTAGTGATCATGTTCAACCTTGGGTATTGCGACGACTCTTCGACGACGAAGTCGATATCGTCAAACAGCTTGCCATTGGCCGGTTAAAGAAGTTGGAATCATCCAAGCAATCCGCTGGTGTAGCTGTTCCATGAAATTCGAATGAAATTGGCATGTAGCCCTCGACTTTAGAGCGACTACAGCTACGCGTTTTATATCATTTGAGCGACTGTCATAACTGGTTCATCAAAACAAAATTCAGGGAATCAGCCGAAAATGCGCATCCTCCACACCTCCGACTGGCACCTCGGCCAGACCCTGCATCAGTTTGAACGTGGCTTTGAACACGCGCAGTTCCTGAGTTGGCTGCTCGACACTTTGGAGGCCGAGCAGGTTGACGCCCTGTTGATTGCCGGTGACGTGTTTGATAACACCAACCCTTCAGCCGCCTCGCAAACACAGCTCTACCGCTTTCTGACCGAAGCCCGAACCCGGGTGCCGCACCTCAACATCGTGATGACCGCTGGCAACCACGACTCTCCTGGTCGCCTGGAAGCACCAGCACCGTTTCTGACCCGGTTCGATGCCAGTGTGGTCGGGTATGTCAACCGTATGGGTGACAGCATCGATCTGGAGCGCCTGGTGGTGCCCATCAAGAACCGCACCGGGGATGTCGCCGCCTGGTGCATCGCCATGCCGTTTTTGCGACCGGGCGATGTGCCACGGGTGGAAGGCAGCGCCGACCCCTACATGGCGGGCATTGAGCTGCTCTACCGCCAGACGTTCGAGTTGGCTGCTTCCAAGCGCAGCGCTGGTCAGGCGATCCTTGCCATGGGCCACTGTCACATGACAGGCGGCCAGGTCTCTGAAGAATCCGAGCGACGCATCGTCATCGGCGGCATTGAGGCGCTGTCGGCCAGTGTGTTTGACCCGCAAATCGCATATGTGGCATTGGGTCACCTGCATTTGGCACAAAAGATCGGCGGTGATACCACCCGGCGGTACTGCGGCAGTCCGCTGCCCATGTCGTTTTCGGAAATGGACTACCCCCATCAGGTTGTCGTCATTGATCTCGACGGCGAAACTGTGACGCAAACCCGTGACATCCGCATTCCTCGAAGTGTTGACCTGCTGCGCGTCCCACCCCAGCCCGCGCCCATTGAAGCCGTGCAGCAAGCCCTGAAGACACTTGACCTGCCCGACAGACCAGAAGCCCAGTGGCCCTACCTGCAGGTTCGGGTTCTGCTCAACCAACCCGAGCCAGGACTACGCGCGCTGGTGGAGGCTGCCCTGGAAGGCAAACCGGTGCGGCTGGTCCGCATTGAAACATCGACTGCGCAAAGCGACTCCGGCATGGCAGCACCGGCCATTTCTGTGGATGACCTCAACGCACTGGCACCCACCGACTACTTTGAGCGCCTGTACCAGCACCGCTATCAAGTGGCACCCCCTGCCGACATCATGGCCGCCTTCACCGAACTGGTGAATGCCCCCGAGGAAGTGAGCGTTACCGCATGAAGATCCTCGCCATCCGGGGCAAGAATCTGGCCTCGCTGTCTGCTGAGTTTGAGATCGACTTTCAGTCTGAGCCTCTGGCATCCGCTGGCTTGTATGCCATCACCGGTGCCACCGGCGCTGGCAAAAGCACCCTGTTGGATGCCTTGTGCCTGGCCCTTTACGAACACACCCCGCGACTTGCCAAGGCCACCAGCAAAGGCGAGAGCGTGCCCGACGTGGGCGACAACTCGATCACACCTTCTGACCCGCGCACCATCCTGCGGCGTGGCGCTGCCGAAGGGTTTGCTGAGGTGGACTTTGTCGGCAGCGACAGTGTTGCCTACCGGTCACGCTGGAACGTGCGGCGCTCACGCAATAAAGCCGAGGGCAAACTGCAAAACAGTGACATCAGCCTGACCCGCATTCATGATGGCCAAGTGCTGGGAGACCACCGCAAAACCGAAACCTTGCGCCTGATTGAGTCGTTCATCGGTCTGAACTTTGACCAGTTCACCCGCGCCGTGCTACTGGCCCAAAATGACTTTGCCGCCTTTCTCAAAGCCACGGACGATGAACGCGCCGAACTGTTGCAGACGCTGACCGGCACCGAGACCTTCTCGCAGATTTCAAAACAGGCGTTTGCCAGGATGAAATCAGAGAACGAAAAGCTCGAACTCCTGCAATCCAGACTCAAGGACCAGGCACCGCTATTGCCCGAGGTCCGCGAAGAAAAAGAGATTCAGCGCCAGGCGCAAACCGACAGCATCAAGGTGCTGGGCGATCGCAAAGCTGTGACTGAGGGAAACCTGCGCTGGCACCAGCAGTGGGATCAGCTCAAAGCAACTCAAACCGACGCTAGCCAAAAACTGGAAGCAGCAACGATGGAGCGGGACCTGGCTGCCCCCAGATTTGCACAGTTGACCCGAGTCGAGCAGGTGCAACCAGCGCGACCGATGTGGGTGGAGCTTGAGCGCCTGACCCAGCAGATTTCAGACACTGAGAAAACGCAGTCGGACAGCCAGAAGGCTCTGGATGAGGCAAACGCCGGCGTCGTCATCCATGAAGCCGCTCACAAGAAAGCGGTGAACCAACTGGCCGCAGCGGAGACCCGCACAGTGCTGGCGCAAGCAGACATCAATGCTGCAAAAGCGCTGGATGCCACCATCAACGCTGTAGTGCCGCAGTTTAAAGCCGCCAGCAAGGCGCAAGACGATGCCCAGCGACACTTTCAGGCAGAGCAATCACAAAAAAACGAAGCTGACAAACGACTGGCACAGTCGAACTCTGAGTTGGCCTTGATCGATTCGTGGATCGCCCAGCATGGGCAGTTGAAACCCCTGGCAGAACGCTGGCAACTGTGGGAATCCTTGTTTGCTCAAGCGCAGGGACACCAGACGCAGCTCGACAAAACGGCAAAGGAGATCAAAGAACTAACGGCAACCGCCACAGGCATCACCAAGGCACAGGAAAAGGCACTTGCCGATTTGGGCACTGCCAATGGACATTTGAGTGCGGCAGGGGAAAAGCTTGATGAACTGACCCAGGCTTGTGCCGCCGTAGATATCGACAAACTGACCCACGATAAACAGCTGCTTGAGGATCGTCGTGATCACTTGCAAACAGCGGCGCAACTTTGGCAAAAACGCTGCGATGTGCACAGCCAGCAAGTCAAACAGCGCGAACAGCAGCAGGCGCAGGAATCGCTGCTGTCAAATTGCAATCAGGATCTGCTGGATGTTGCCAAGCTTCAGCCCTTGTTGGAGCAAGACCTGTCAACCGCTGAACAGTCGCTCAGTCTGGCCAAGTTGGCGGCCAGCAAAGGTGCCGAAACCTTGCGCACTGCCTTGCAAGTTGATCAACCCTGCCCGGTGTGCGGCTCGCTGGAGCACCCTTACGCAACACACTCGCCAGTGGCGGATGCGATGCTCAAGAGCCTGCAGGATCAGGTCAAGGACAAGCGCAAATCTCTTGATGCGTTGTTGCAACGATCCGCTTCGGCGACGACCAGCAAAGCCAGTGCCGAGCAGCAGCTCCAGCAACTGGTTAAGGACTTGGCGCAACTTGACATTGGCCTGGCTGGGGTACTTGCCGACTGGAATACGCTGGTCTTGCGGTCTGAGGTCGATGCAGTGCCAGAGCCTGACCGATTTGAGTGGCTTGACTCACAGCAGGTCAGCAATAAAGCTGGTTTGGACCAGTTGGGTAAACAGGAAAAGGCGCACAGAAGCCAACTCAAGCTCAAGGAAGCAGCTCAAACCACGCTGGATCTCGCCAAGAAAGCTGTCGATGCGGCACGGGATGTCTTGACCCAGCTAGAAATCAGAAGCACGGTGACATCTCAATCCATTGCAGCGGCACAACAGCAGCTAGAACAGGGCCAGTCGCAGCTGAATCAGGTTCAGGCGCAACTTGACGGAGCTTTTGCCACTCCTGATTGGCGCCAGAATTGGGTTCAAAATCCGGACGCTTTTGTCACCGAATGCCGTGATCAAGCCAATGATTGGAGTGAAAGACAGCAGGAAAAAGCTATTCTGGGTGCATCCATTGCAGCTTTGCAGGTCCAGATCAGTGGCTATGTCAACGCCTGCCACCTGGCGGCTCAGCAACTCAAGGTTCAATCTGACTTGCGCGCCACGGTAGAGGCTGAGCTGATCAATCGCCGAAATGAACGTGCGGCGCTGTTTGGCGGCAGACCGATTTTTGATGTCGAGAACGAGTTGTTTACTTCCGTTGACTTTGCTAGGAAAGCGGTGGCGCAAGCTCAGGCGACGCTGCTCCAGGCGCAAGGTGATGTCACGCGACTGCTCGAAGCTGTTCGCTTGAATGGTGTTCAGCTTATGCAGCATCGGGAGGCGCGCGACATCGCAGGTGCGCAACTCAGCGCCTGGTTGGCAGAATTCAATGCGTTGGCACAGGCACAACGAGACGCAATGGTACAGGAGGCCGCTGCGGCATGGTCAGCGCTGACGCTGGATGAACTCGAAGCTTTGCTGAAAGTGCCCGCACAGTGGCTGACGCAAGAGCGAGAGACGCTACAGCAACTGGTGCAGTCCGTAGGTGCTGCCCAGGCCGTGTTGGAGACCCGCAAGGAATCTCTTGCCGAGCACGAGGCCACCAGAGCGGAAAACGAAGACCCCGGGGTTTTGCAGCAAACCCTGACTCAGGTGGCTCAGGAGTTGGAGCTGGCCAACGAGGCACTGTCCAACTTGAGACTTGAACTCGCCCGCGATGATGACCGCCTATCGATTTCTGAATCACTTCGGGTTGCCATTGACAAGCAAACTGCCACATCAAAAGTCTGGTCGCAACTCAGCGACCTGATCGGTTCGGCTGACGGCAAGAAGTTTCGCAACTTCGCCCAGCAATACACACTGGACATCTTGCTTGGCTATGGCAACAGCCACTTGCAAAACCTGAGTCGCAGGTACCGCTTGCAGCGCATCAAGGACACGCTGGGCCTGCTTGTCGTTGATCAGGACATGGGCGACGAGGTGCGCTCAGTCCATTCACTGTCGGGCGGCGAGTCATTTCTGGTGTCGCTGGCACTCGCTTTGGGCTTGGCATCGCTGTCGTCGCACAGGGTCAAGGTGGAGTCGCTGTTTATTGACGAGGGC
Organism: uncultured beta proteobacterium; assembly: GCA_903905735.1. Classification (GTDB taxonomy): domain Bacteria; phylum Pseudomonadota; class Gammaproteobacteria; order Burkholderiales; family Burkholderiaceae_C; genus Rhodoferax. The sequence continues at coordinate 54,770 of CAIVHU010000312.1, read as the reverse complement.
TTTGGCAGTCTGGATGCGGAGTCACTGCGAGTGGCGATGGATGCGCTTGACAACTTGCAGGCTCTGGGTCGCAAGGTTGGGGTGATCTCCCATGTACAAGAGATGACTGAGCGCATCGGCACGCGGGTGCAGGTGATGCGTCAGGCGGGCGGGGTGAGCCGGGTTGTGGTGGCGTGAGCGTTGCGCCCAACGAGATTCCCCTGCAATCCCAGCGCAAGGTCAACCTCGCCCACAAACCACGGGGAAGTCATCACCCAGGTCAAAGTCAACTTGTGACAAGCCATCCCACCGCACTGATCAACACCGCAACGCAAATGCAGCAAAGCCAAGTTGCCCAATCAGAGCAGATTCTGGTTTTGAAAAAAGCCAAGGAAACCCAAGCCACCGGCGCGTTGACGCTGCTACAGGCCCTGCCGTTGGCCACGAGTGGCAGACTGGGTATCGATCAAGTTTCCTTGCCGCACCGCATCCCGATTTCAATCATCCAAATTACCGGTAGCTTGGCAAGATGATTGAGCGGTTGACCATGACGTTGAATGCCATGCCGGGGCGGATTTGCAGCGTGGGGGAAACGTTCAAGCTCTTTTGCAAAATCTTTGAGCTCACGTCACTAAGGGAATTCATGGCCGCAGCCGATGCTTGAGCCGAGCCGGATGGTGTGTTGAATGCACCCTGGTTTTGCGGTTGCGACTGTTGCGCGGCAACCCCCAAGAACGACACCAGCAGTGCCGATGACCAGGTTTTCCAGAAGTGGTTATTCACCTGATCCTCCATGCCGGATTGACCTTGGCCATCGGCCGCCGCCATGCTGCGCAAGGCAAGGCGCGAACCATTGGGCAAGATCAATTCATCCCAAGCGGCCAGCACCCGTGATTGACCATAGGCGACATCAGCAGAGTACCTGCCGATCAGGCGCGAGCCTTGCGGGATAACCACCGCGTCAGGGTCGTGGGTGGCATAGACCGTTTGGCGGGTCTGCGCAACGATGGTGCCAGGCAGATCGGAATTGATGCCAGACAGCATGACGGCGGGGATGACGGAACCCGCCGTCAACTCAAATTCGCCCAACTTAGGTTTGAGCCATTCTGGCAAGTAGCCGCTATCAGCCGCTTCCTTCATGAAGGCCTTATTGCGGGCTTGGGCAGCTACTGCGGGGTCAAGACCGGCAGGAACGACAGCAGCAACAGAAGCAACAGAAGCAACAGAGGCAGGTGAATTTCCTGCAGGTTTGCTGGTGCCGGTCACACTGGCTGGCAAATTCGCCATGCGCATGGCGTCCGCCGTGGCATTCGCACGCGCGTTCACAGCACGCCCTTGGGCGGCGGACAGCCTTTGATTCGCACCGCCGTCCACATCCTCACCATCAGCATTTACGGCCATGATGCCGCCTGCAGCCGATCTGGCCGCCAGCGCAGCACCGCCTTTGCTGATGTCTGCCGTTTCGGCTGAGTCAGACGCCATGATTTGACCCTGAAGACGCTCATACTTGCGCTTTTGCAGCCACAACCGGTGGGCCTCAGCGGGCGAGGGCGGTGAGGCACCACCACCGGCAGTTCGGGTGCTGCCAGAGTTGCCCACGGCATTGGACGAGCGGCTGGCCAAAGGACCAGTTTGCTGACCATCAGCCGTTTGAAGGGTGGCTTGATGTCCAGCCGCTGCAGCGGCAATGGTTGCCCTGCGCTGGATGTCCTCCACGTTTTCCTTGTACGGTACCGTTTGACCTGGTGCGTCGCTGGCGGTCAGTTGTTTTTGTGAGTCAGCATCATCACCGCGTTTGCCGCTGATCATCACCCCAATCAAGATGGCCGATGCCACCGTGGAGGCGCCGCCCAAAAGCAGAAACTGGCCCTTTTTGGACAACCGCTTGGTGCCAGGCGGCGGTGGCTGAATTTCCAGCGGCTGCCCCGGGCCATCCATGGCTGCGGCCTCAATGTCAGCAGCATCGTCTGCCTGGGGCTGTTTGCCGAATCTGAACATCATTGGCCGCCCCAGCGAGACAAACCGTTGGGTTGTGATTTTTGGCACTGAACGGTTTGCGCCTTGTCACCGACCCCCAACATCAGACTGAGCTTGGCGGGCTTGCCGTCGACGATGTAGTAGCCATTCACCAGCCGGGAATTCAGCAGCTCGGTTTCATTGTTGGAGACATTGAACACCGCCGGTGCATCGCTGGCCGATGTACCGGGTGGCATCTGAATAAACGTGTGCGTGGCATTGGCAAAAACACGAGTCGGCTTGAACGCTGCTTCACCATTGCAGTTGTAGCCAAAATCCAGCGTTGTTGGATCAAGCTTGCCAACCGTCTTGTCAGCCACGACCCTTTGGGCTTTGGCTTGTTCGGCGGCCATCTTGGTAGCAGCCATCGATGCCTCAAGTTCCGCTTGCTGTCGAGCTGACGCTTGCGCCTCAGCACTCAAGTCGCGGGTCATGGCCGCCGGGTCATACCAACTCACCATTGGGACGTATTCGGTTTTACTGGACACCAGGTGCACGTAATAGATGCGGCCTTTGTCTGTGGTCACCACCAGATTGGTTGACAGGCCTGCCTGTGTTGGCTTGACCATCATCACCGGCTTTGCCCCGGCTGTTGCGGTCTGCAATAACCACCTTACCGTGTCGCCCATCGACACGCTGGTGACAGCTTCACCTGCTTGCAGTGCAATCGAGCAGACGTGCAAAGGCGCACATGTGATCGTGGGACGTGAATAGCCATAGGGGTATTCGACCGCGCCACCGGCACTGACCAAGGCCTCGGCCACACCCGTTTGTTCCCAGCGTTGCGCTGCAGCAAGCCTTGCAGCCTCGGCGGCAGGAAGTTTTTTAACCTGTGCTTTGGCTGTTGGCAGCATAGGAGAGGGCGCTGACACGTCTGGAGATGCCGTGACCTGTTGCTTGGCTGGGGTGGGTTGTAAGGTGATGGCTTCAACTGCTGGGGTTTGAGAGGTGGCAGGCTGGGTTGCTGAAGTGGCAGCCGTTGGCTGTGCAAATGCGCTGGCAGCTGAGGTGAGTGCGGCCAGGGTGATGAGGGTGTTGAGGGGAGTGAAGGGTTTTTTCATGATGACGGCCTTTACAGAACTTCTTTGGCCCAGGAGATGGATTTGACGTAGATGCCAAACGGGTTCCAGAGCGCGACCTTGGGGTTTTCTGCCAGCTTGGCGTCAACCCCGACCGTGACGATGGCTTTCCAGTGCTGCGCCACAGCCGTCGCGCCGGGCCTGGCTTTGGTTTCTACCCAGGACACCTGGTAGGTTTCACCGCCTTGAGGAATGACGGACGAAACCTCGACGCGGGTGACCGAACCATCGACGGAGAAAGGTGAGTTGTCTTTGAAAAAATCATTCAAGAATCCAGCCACATCGCGCCCCGCCATGGCGTACACCCGGTTGAGTGAGACCTGCTGGGCAACCGCATCGGGCAGCATGGAGCGCACATCCTTGATGAAGGCCGCCAGTTGAGCCACCATCAGCCGCTTGTCAAAGTCAGCCCTGGCCACCGGCGCGGGACGAGCCACCGCAACTGGCGAGCCGAGTTGGTCGGTGACCACCACAAACGGCTGGATCTTGGATTGGGATCCGACAAACGCAATACCCACCACGGCCACCACCGCGACCGCCAAGGAGCCAGCGGCCATCAGTTGCCAGTTGCGCGCGCGTGAGATCAATCCACCGTAGCGCTCATCCCACTCCCGGCGGGCGTTGAGGTAGGGATTTTGTTCTGACATGCAGGCGTCCTTTTTGAGTGCTGTTGCCAGATACCGATTTGGCGCAAGCACCACAAAATGGACGTCGATCGTTTTGGTACGCAGCGCAGTGCCAAACGACGTAAAACCTATCCTTTGAGGGGCAAAAGAATTGCGGCAATTGCAGCAACTGCGGCAGTTTCGGGGACCCAGCCGATCAAGCTAAGACCGCTCTCTTGCACTTTGCGCGTTTGGCATCAAAAATTCGGCGAGGTCTGTCACCACCGTTTCAAGAGCCGGGATGTCGATGGCCAAATCGCGAACGAAAGCCGCCCACTGTCGCTGCTTGCCTGAATCCAATGCAAAAGCCCGCGTCAATGCCAAGGGTGTCTCACGCGGAATAGCCGTGCCGCGCCGTGCAAACGTCGCTGCGATGGCCCGAGGCAGGCGGTCATCATCAAATGCATAGCTCCGACTCAGAATCCACACGTCATAGAAATCCTTCATACGGCTGTTGGCTAATCCAAGCATGACCATGGCCTGAAATTTTTCCGCAATCACCGTCTCGCGGGCATAGACGCGTAGTCTAGGCTGCGGCAGATCGAGCAGGACCGGCAGATTGACCTCGTCAATGCCGGGTTCAATGGCGTCGCCAAAGCCGATGTCAATGATGACGGTAATACGCGCACCGGCGAGCCCCCCAGTGGTGCGAAGACGCAAGCCACCATACTCAAGCTCTTCGCGGATCAACTCCACGCGCAGCGCATCGATGTCGAACACCATGCCGTCGTTGACCTCAATGGCGCAGATCTCACGAAACGTGGCGAGCATCGCATCCGGAGCCGAATCGCCGTAACCCAGAAAATCAACGTCGCGGGTCGGACGGTGCGGATCATCGAACCAAGTTGTCATCAACATCGCGCCCTTGAGTACGAACCGATCGCGATGGGGCGACAGGCTGAGCCGATGCAGAAGTCGCTCATTGGCATAGCGCGTCAGCAAAAGGTCAAAGGACTGCCCCTTCTGGCGTGCCAGCGTCAGCAGGCGGGCGCGCACCGAAGTGCCGACGTCTCGCGGTTTCTTGGGCTCAGCCATGGGATGTCAACGCACTCATGTACGGCGCCATGACTTTCCAGACTTTGGCGTCAACCGCCTCTCTTGCTATGTCGGCGGGCGAAGCCTTTTTTTGTCTGAGTGCCTCGCGCAGTCCTTCCAGCGCCACGTTGATGCCCACGGTCTGCCGGTACCGGAATAAGTCGGCAATGGTTTTAGCCACACTGAAGATCGGCACGGATACCCCGTCAATGACGTGTCTCTCAACACCAAGCAGCAGGCGTGGCCCTGAAAAACGAGCGAAACGAACCGGCGGATATGCAAATGTGGGGTGCCAATCTTTGGAACCAATGGCCATCCAGACCTTGGCAGGAATCTGGTCAGTCAAACTGTGGAACGCCAGGGACGACGTCAGGCAGATGACCCCCTTGGGAACAAGTTTGGAGGCCTCGGCAAGGGTGTGATTCACATCGAGAGACGCGTCTGCCAACTGATACAGTCCTCGGGCAAGGCGAACGAGAACGCCCTCTCGCTCAAGGCGCGACACCGTCGCTGCAGTAATGCCCTTTGCCGTCAATTCACTCAGTCGCGACATACCCGCGGCCTGCAGATGGGCCACAGCACGATTGCGCTGGGATGGTTGATTCTTGGGATTCACTGATACAAAACATGGGATATAAGAGAATAATAACCTATGTTTCATATCATTTATTACGCACCATCAACCGATAGATGCCTAGCAAACCTAGCGGCTTGTGACCTGAACACCCAACGGCTCGTTGCGCGATTTGTTGGTGTCTGATTTCACCGTTCGAATTCAGGCTCAGCGGCCAGTTGACTTTCTTTGACAGGCAAAAAAATGTCAGCCCTCGCTTTCTCCACTTCCGCATCCGGAGCAGCGCTGGCGATAAAGTCACGCACCGCTTGCGGACCGCCCTGGCCGAGCAAGTCCCGCGCATCGGCACCAACCTGACTGGTGGCCGGCGGAACCGCTAAAGCAAAGCCCGTCACCTTGGCAGCCTCCAAGGCGCGTTCGATGGCATTTGATTTGAGCCTTCCGGCTGCATCGCGGCCAATGTCGTGATCGATTGCAATGACGACACTTGGAAACACGTCCGACAGGCCGGTTTCTTTGACCCATTTGGCGACGGCCATCACATTGTTGGACGACAAGGCGCACAGCGTGTTGCCTGCGCCGCTTTGTTGAATCGCAAGTCCTGTGGCCACTCCTTCGCAGATCACCAGCGGCTTGGATGTATTCGCCACTGCCAGCCAAGCTTGAATTGGGGCAAGCCCTTCGTCGGTCATCACCTTCATCAACGAATCAGGCGAGGGAAGGGGCAGGAAAGCACCGACGGTCCGAGAACCTTTGGCCATGATTTTGTCGGTACTGAACGCGACCTTAGGCATCAGGTGTTGCACACCGCACAACTCCACCATGCCCGGCATGCCCAGCGGATCAGGGCGAAACATGGGTGCCAGCATCGCGCCAGCAAATCTATGATCTCTGGCATACACCCGCAAATCCGAGCCGTCCAAAACGGCATGAGCTTTGACAAGGTGCCGATGATCAGCGGGCGGTGTTTCAGCAGCCAACCATGAATTGATGGTGTCTCGATTCAAGTCCAGATTGACCGGATGAATTTCAGGCGGGGTCGCTCGGCGCGGTAAAGCAGGTGAAGACCGGGACGGTGCAAGATCGCCATCCAGCCCCAAGTCGCGTCCCGTGACAAACATGGTTTTCTTGCCATCACTGGTTTGCCTACCTGCCCGCCACGGTGCAGGGAGATCGATGTCGCCACGAAACGAAAAAGCGGTTGCAAGGCCGTCGTCGGACACCAGCAGCTTGTAGACCGGCTTTTGATCCGAGCCATCGTGATAGCGCCCATGCAAGCGCGACGCAATCAGCCCTGCCGCCTGCAAAGATGCATCGGCCGCACGCCACACTTTTTCCGGGTCATACGAACGCCGTTGCCCCGGCAAAAACGAAAATTTGGACACTTTGGCCAGTGGCGTCAGCTCTGGGTGGACGGTCAACTGGTCGACATGCGTCTTGAGCGCCGGGGTTGATGTGTTGCCAATTGGAATGTTGCCCGCGGCAAGCCAGGGTAAGCCTGCTGCGAGCCCTTTCTCTGCGTAGCGGTGCCACATCGTCAACTTACCGTCTCGTGCCACGGACAGCCGCCCACCGGGCGTTCGGCTGGTTTCACCGGGCAGACGAAATTCGATCAAATGGTTTTTGACCTTATGGATATCGCAACCTCGGGCCACGAGGTAGTTCTCCGCTTGGTGCAGCGCATCCATGGCGCTGCCTCAAGCGTCGAGCCCCATGCGCAAGCCAGGAGCGTGACCCAGATGGCCATCATTGACCCAGTGCGGTTTTCTGCGATCGGCAGCGTGTTGCAGCCGCTTCGAAAAGTTGTTGAACTTATCGGCCATACCGCCGGGTTTGGGTGTGTAGTCGGCCTCAAAGCGCTGTTGAAAAGACCGTGCCTCAAAAGTATCCGCTGAGGTGCCGCCGGTTTCATTCGTGCTTTGCTTGGCGCCACCCCCTTGCATGGCAGACGGATCAAAACGCGGGTCAACAAAACCGGGGGCTTGGGCTTGGCCCATCGTTGGATAGCTTGCGTTGCTTGCATTACCTGCATGACTTGCGTTCATACCGGGTCCTGCCCTCTGAAGCTCAGACGGGCTGGGTGTCGCGCCAGGAGAACCAGGGACTGCATCTGGCGCACGAGTCCCTTCAGACGGGCGGGTCGGGCTTGCTGCAATGGATAAGTCAGGTGAACCCGAAGACGCCATTGAAGTCGCCTTGCTGGTGCCTTCGCTAGTTGCGCTGCTGGCACTGCCCGCACGCCCGAGCTTGCTTGGTGCAGAAGCAGACCAAAAGGGATGGCCTGGACCGCCGGGGTTGACGGAACTGCCTGGACTAACGGGACCGACCGCACCACCGATGCCACCAGCGAAGCCAAAGCCCGCCGATGAGCCACCAATGGCCCCGGCAGCTCTTTGAACCGGCAGCAATGCACCGATGGCACCACCTGCAAGCCCCAAAGCACGCGCACCGGCGGCACTGCTGGCCAATGCCGCCGCCACCGGCGCGCCGCCCACCATGCCAGCGGCCGTGCCAGCGCTTTGCAGCGACATCGCCACCGTGCCATTGAGCATTGACCCCGCCAGGCCCGGTGCCATGTAGCCCGTCACCCCATAAAACAGCGACGCGCCACCCACACCCAAATAGTCACCAAAACTCGGGCCTTCAGGATGCGCCGCGTAGGCAGCCGCAATGGTGTCTTTCAGCGCCTGGGTGAAGCTGTCACCAAAGCCGATGATCAAGTAGATCGTGAACAGCTTGACGCCGACGGAGATCGCATAACCAAAGTATTTCTCGGACAAATTGTGTGTCCAGCGCGAGCCAGAAAACCCGAGCATCAAGGCGCCGCCGCCAATGATCAAATACGACTCGACCAGCGTGATCAGCAGTTGAACCGCAATCAGACCGTAGCCCAAAATGATGAACACAGAGGCCACGCCCACAATGATGGCGCTCAACATAAACTTGCCAAGGCCCTGACCGGAATTAGTCAAGGTGTTGATGATCATGCTGCCCGTGCTGGGTGCGGCGTCGTTGGAGAACTGCATCAGGCTGGCGGCCACTTGCAAGCCTTGGTCAAACACGGCCGAGGGCGATAAAACGGAACTGCCCCCGACACCGGCCCCGGCCGCCTTGAACGAGTTGATGATGGCAGGAATCCACTCGGGTGCCTTGATCAGGACCATGGCAAAAAACGAAAGAGACATGACCTTGAACAAGGTCCCGACCATGATCTCGGAAAGCTCTGATTTTTTGAGGGTGAGCTGGATGGCTGACCAGGCGAATTCAAGCGCCGCCAGTCCAAAAAACAAGTTGGTGGCATAACCCAGCGCCGTCGACATCCAGCCACCGGAGGCACTTTGAACCTGACTGACGAGCGTGTCCATCATGCCCGCAGCATGGGCCATCGGTGTCAAACCAAACAGCAGCAAAAAAAGCGTTGCACGCATCGCCAGCACCCAAGTCAGTATTGGCCGGAGTGGTTGCGAAAGAAGTTGCGGTACAGCAGTTCGTCCTGGAACTTTTCGTTTTCCTGCTTGGCAATGGCATTGAGCCGCGCCTGTTCGGCCGCAATGATGGTGCCGTGCAGCGCCTGAGTTTCATTGACCATGATGCCGGCAATTTGGTTACCCGCCTGAATCGCCTGCAGCCGCCCGGCCGCCGTGTGGGAGGCCAGCTGAATTTGCTGCAAGGCACTTTGTGTCGTCGAAAAGTTGTTTGCGTTCATGCCCAGCTGCTGCAATGCCGCGCCGATCTGGTTGTTGAGACCTTTGCTCCAGTCCACCAGGTTTTGCTGGTGGTTCGCCAGCAGATGGCCATTGCCAAAGGTGGTTTGCATGTTGGAGATAGCATTCACGGTGGCATTCACAATCCCTTGGGTGTTCTGAATCGTGCTGACCAGCGAATTCAACCGGCTGACGATGCTGTTCCACGCCTGGATCGGAATGCCCAGCGTGTTTTGGTACATGTTCTGGTACATCTGGATTTGCTGCTGTAGCTGTTCGATGTTGTTGGCATAAATACTGACCAGCTCAGCGTTGTTCATCAACTGTGTCGACTCCATCGCGCCCGCAAACCCGCCGCCACCGGCTTGCGCTGCTGGCATCGATGCCAAAACCAATGTCGCCGCCAATGCAGCGCTGGTCATCGGCTTTTGAAGCTTCATGGGGATGTCCTTTTGTGAATTCGGTTGCCCCATACCGGCTGCTCGCAAGTTGGCGATGGGCCGCCTCTGAAAATGGCCCTCCCACAGTCAAACAACCTGTAAAACTGTGGTGACACAGGGGGGGTGCCTGTGCAAGCGTCGGGCCAGGCGCTCTTTTGCTGACCTGTCACAGTCAATAGGACTCCCACAAACGCGCGGCATCGAACTGCCCGCGCTCACGCAGCCAGGCTGATGGCCACCCGCGCGCATCCAGCTTTTGCAGATGCCGAATCCGCGCCAGATCCTCACGTCCACTGGCCCCAACAAAAGCGATTTCTGGCGGGGTGAGTCCCAGCTCAAACACGCGCGAGCCGTCCGGGTGCAGGTGGTAATACTGGCGTTTTGGCACGGCGTTACTGACGATCTGGATTTGCCGCCGGTTGAGTCCAATCGCCTGGTACAGGCCGCTTAAGGCTTCGGTCTGGGCTTGTGGACTGGGCAACAGGATTTTTGAAGGGCAAGACTCAAAAATCACATCGTTGATGCCACTGTGCGACAAATCGCTCAGGGATTGGGTGGCAAAGATGACTGCCACATTCGATTTGCGCAGTACCTTGAGCCACTCGCGCAACTTGGCCCTGAAGGCGGGGTGGCCCAGCATGACCCAGGCTTCATCCAGCACCAACAAGGTCGGCTGACCCTGAAAGCGCTGTTCAAGCCGGTGAAACAGATAAGCCAGGACCGGCAAAACAATCTTTTCGCCGCGCGACATCAGGTGCTCCAGCTCAAACACCTGGAAGATGTCGCTCTGAAGGCCATCACTTTCGGCATCCAGCAACCGACCTGCAACACCGCGCAGCGAGTAGTATTCCAGCGCTTCTCGCAGCCGGTTGTCCTGCAAGGTCAGCAGAAAGTTGGACAGCGTGCGCTGTTGTGCGCTGTCGGTGGATGCCGCCAACTGGTTGACCGCCCGAAACAGCTCCTTGCGTAATTCCGGCGACATGGCCACGCCCTGCAACTCAGCCAGGCTCTCCAGCCACTCAGCCGCCCAGCTGCGCTCAGCGTCATTGTCTATCTGGCCTAGTGGGCAAAAGGTGATGTGCTCAGCTTCGCCTGCGATGTCGTAATGCTGGCCACCGGCAGCCGCCACCAGGGGAAACATGGAATAGCCTTTGTCAAAAACAAAGGCTTGCGCGCCGCAATAGCGGAAATGTTGCGCCACCAGCGTGGCCAGCAGGGTGGACTTGCCGGAGCCTGTCGGACCAATGATGGCGGTATGACCCAGATCGCCAGCGTGCAGACAAAGTCGATAAGGTGTGGCGCCATCGGTTTTGGCCTGCAGCAAGGGCGCTGACAGCGCGGGATAGAACGGACACGGGTGGACATCCGGTCCGGCCCAAATCGCCGTCAGGGGCAGCAAGTGCGCCAGGTTCAAGGTGTTGACCAGCGGGCGGCGCACATTGGCAAACAGGTTGCCAGGCATGCTGCCCAAATAGGCCTCCACCGCATTGACGGATTCGACCCGTGCAGAGAAACCGGCATGGGTGATTGTTTTGATGACAAACTGAGCCGCCTCACGCAACGGCTGCACCAGGGTGCTGGAGAGCAAAACAACGCTGGTGTAGTAGCCAAAACGCACCAGGCCGCTGCTGGCCTCGGCCATGGCCGCAACCGCATCGGTAGCCATACCGTCGGCGTCTGCATTCACATGCGTGACATCGCCACCCTGGCTTGAGCGCATCAAGTTCATCAGGGACAGCCGCTTTTGCGCCCACTTGGAGCGGTACTTACCCAGTTCCTTGTCTGCCTCTCGCACCGGCATGAAGATAAACCGATTTGACCAGCGGTATTCAACAGGCAGGCGAGAAAGAAAGTCCAGGATGCCAGGAAAGCTTGCGCCAGGAAAGCCCGTCACGGCAATGCAGAGAGCTGTTTTGCTGTCAATCCGGGGCTCAAAGCCGGTCACAAAGTCGTGTTGACCCAGCACCGAGTCCAGATACATCGGTACCGTGCCCATGGTGAAGTTCGAGCGCGGCTCCAGAGCCACACAGGCTGCCAGATGCGCCAGAAGCGGACTCCTCACCACCCCGGTTTCGGGGTCGGCAGTGTCTTGCAGGCGACGAATCTTGAGCGTTCCGGCCAGCCGTGCCTCGACTTCGGTCAGCATGGTTTTGAATCGGAGCAGACTGCGCTGAGCAACACCGGCTTTTTGTGCACCATCGACAAACAGCATCTCCGTTTTGGCTGCAGCATCCGGGTCTGGATGCCAGCACATGACCAGCTTGTAGTCACTTTGAAACCCTGCCCATTCGCCTTCATGAGCGAGGCGGCGGCAATCGTCCAGCAGCCGGGTGGTGCGGTCTGGAAACGCGCCATCCAATGGGTATCCAGGGGATTGACGGCGCACGGCATCCACATGCAGGCTCCAGCCGTCATCGAGTGCCAGGGCGGCGTTGATGCGCGCCGACACCGCCGCCAACTCTTCTTTGGTGGCACTGTCCAGGTCCGGGCCACGGTATTCAAAACCTGCCAGCAACCCACCCGATTTGGTGAGCACCACACCGTTATCGATCAGCGCTGCCCAAGGCAACAGATCTGGCAAACCCTGCGCATGGCTGCGAAATTCTTTCATGAGCATGCTCATTCTCCATACCTGCGAGGCGGGGCAAACGGGGTTGCCGCGCTCTTGTAGAGCGTGCGGTAACGCAAACTGCGCCCGAAAGTCTTGGAGAGTAGGGGATCGAAACTCGCCGCACGCGTCAACACCCAGGCGCCAACAGCCCACAAGACCAGGCCAAAAATAGCGGCCCAGAGTTGAAACAAGGACACGATGAACACCCCGGCCACGATGCCCAGTGCCAGAATCAGTTCCCGCTCAGCGCCCAGAAGCAGCATCGGCCTGAGCAAGGATGGGTGCAGCGGCACAGAAAAGTCGCTGTTGTTCTCTGAATTTTGATGGACCATGATGGACTGTCAAAGCGGCAACATCAGATGAGCGCACCGCTGTTGACCAGGCCGATCATGCTCAGAAAATTGGCACCGAAGACGATCAATGCCACACCGAGCACCACGTACAGCAGCTTCTTTGCAATCCCACCCAGGTCATCACCGCCAAAAATCAGCGCTGCACCCGCTGCCAGGAAAGCCACGGTCGATATGCCAGTGGCCACCGGGCCAGTCAGGTTGTTGACCACGGTGGTGATGGGGCCGTCCCAGGGCAGGGCGGGGCCAGCATGGGCCAGCTCAGTGGACAGGGCAGCCAGGCCCGAGATGACCGGCGTGGCCAGCTTGTTCAGGGACCCGGCGAGCTTGGTTGTTTGAAGATGCACGATCTACTCCAGTTGCAAAAAGACACCGGCCTGTTTGGCTGGTGCTTGATACCGCTGGCGTGCAAGTGAGAAAAAGGGTCGTTTTGTGCTGAGGTGGCGCAGCAAGAGGTCAGGGTGCCCGCCTTGTTTGCATCCTGAACCGCCCCCGTGACTGTGCCTGTCGACAGATTAAAGAAGATTAAAGACAGATTAGCAACTGTTTTGTTTTTCTGTAACCTTGTGATTTGATTAAAAAAATTGACCGATTTTGATCGCTCTCGGTATCTGCAATGCCGTGCTTTGGTACCTGCAATGCCGTGGTTTGGTATGCGCTATGCCGTGCCGGTATCTGCAATGCCGTGGTCAAAGGTACCTGCCATGCCGTGCCCTGTGGATAACTTTTGCCGTCGTTCAGGCGGTCGCTCCAGGGTAGCCGCGCGACTGCCAAGGTGCCAGGCCTACAGCTGATCCACCCAGTTACAGTGACTTGAATTGACGGGAAAAAAGTTTCATGATCTTCGGGTTGCCGCAGACCATGAATGCTGACGCAGGGACTCAAGCCGAATCGCTTGAACGCTTTCGCTTGAGCAGGTGCCTTGACTGACTCGCTGTTGGCAGTTTGGACAGGTGCACCAAGTCGGAGTCATCGATTTCCCAGGTCCAGTGGGTGACATCAACCAGTCTGTCCAGGGCCTCCCTCAGGTCCTGCCGGAATCCCTTGAGCGCGTGGTTATGGCTGCCACATAGCCGCTGAAGCGTTTCCACTTTCACCGGAAAGGGACGGGCATGGGAACTGTAGTACCCATGCAACCATTGGGCCAAGGGGCGCCTCTTGAGCGCCATGCGTTGACCAAATTCCACACTCGACCAACCATCCAATCCATAAAGCTCGACAATTTTTGGATTCATTTCTATGACGTAGCGGCCAGTCTGATCATCCCGGCCGCCATGGCTCAGAAGCGATCCGAAGTAGGTCCGGCGGCCATCCTTGATTTCCACCACGCTGGCCGCCAGCCGAGCAAAAGCGCCTTTCAACCACTCATGCTGGCTTTTGCCGCTGCCGCGCCCGATGCTCTTCAAGAAGTGTGACGCTGTGAACTGAATCCTGCACCCCAGACCGCCCGTTCTGGCCAACTGCAGGGCTTGTTCCCAAACATCCAGATCGGCTTGATCGAGTTGCGGTCCGGTGTGAATGATTTTGATGCCATCCACGCTGGCTTTTTCCACACGCTGCTGGAAAGACCGCTGTCCATGACGCACCAGCCCAAAAAGGGCAGATCTTAGAATGCTATTGGGCACCCCCCGGCAGACTTCCGCCCATAGGGGCAACTGGAGGTCACCAGGCTGGCCAGCGCCAATTGCCTGTAGCGACCCAGCGGGCTGCCCACGGGCTTTGGCCAGCGCCAGGTTTTCTTCAAAAGTCCGTTTTGGACGCATCACCCTGACGCGCCAGTCTGGTTCTTGCGTGGCCGACCCCGGCCACGCACTGGCTTCACCAGCACCAGTGTGCTTGGTGCCGCTTGCGGCAGTCCAGGCATGGGGATCCGTCCGGTGGTCGAGGGCGGCAAACCCGCAATGAACAGTTCGATGTCTGATGACCGCCAGCGAACCGATGCACCAATCTTGACTGGGGGAGGGAAGCCAACGGGCGATTTTTTGCGTCCGTAATGCCAATTCCAAACAGATGAACCACTAATCTTGAGAATGACCGCCACATCTTCGGCAGTCAAAAGTTCCAAACTTTGCATATTGATCAACTTTGAAAGTTGATCCCTGCGAGAACAAATGGAGGTTTTGCGCGCCCACGCAGCCAGCGAACGGGATCGATAACCCGCCAGCGCTTACGCGCGGGCAATCGGCGGGCACGGGAAAAGCCTCGGTGTGAGCGTCTCGGTCACAGCGCACAGGACCGATTTGACGATGGAGCGCACCTGCAGTTCAGCTGCAAGGATGGCTTTTATGGCAGACCAAACACCCGATGTCTGAGCCCAAACCCGGGCGGCTGCAGCGCGGCGCAAAACGCCGATGATTTTTTGACGGTGAGCATCTTCAGCCCTGTATTTTTGTTGGCTGGCTTTCTCCATCTGAGCAGCCCGGCCGATCCCTTTGAATGTGGCGAGGTGTGCCAACTTGACCAACACCATGCCAACCACAAGACACGCTGCCTGGCCATAAGCATGACCCACCAGCACCTCAAATTGTAAGAGGCCGACAATTGCGAATTCGCAAAACAGCATCGCTTTGCCATATGTTTTCTGAAAAAAGACCGTCAAAATATGAATATCTGAAATCTGGTTGGGTTTCATAGGGGATGAGTCTGGGCATGAGTATGGGTGTAGATGTGAAACTAGTATGTGTGGCGAAGAGGTGAATATGCACTAGATATAAATCGGATATTGGGAGAACTCGCTTTGCAATTGAATTTACCCAAGCCGTCTCAGTTCGAAACCGACGGCACTTGACCAATGAGTGACTTCGGCGACTTCATCAATAATTCGACCTTTAGAATTTCGACGAATCGACACGACGATATTGACTGCCTCACTGATTAATTCAGGCGCAGCTGGCACACCTGCTTCCTGAATTAACTGACCGATACGGATCAAGGCTGCGCCAGTCGAATTGGCATGAACCGTGCCAATCCCGCCGGGATGGCCTGTATTCCATGCCTTGAGCAAGGCTAAAGCTGATTTATCTCTCACTTCACCGACAATAATTCGGTCAGGTCTTAATCTGAGCGTTGCTCGCAGCAAGCTGAATTGATCAATATGAGGCGATGTCCTTAAAAACACCGTATTTCTGACGCTGCATTGCAGTTCCAGAACATCCTCAATAATGACCAGCCGGTGGTCTGGTGAGATCAAAGAGATCTCATTCAGGACGGCATTGGCCAGCGTCGTTTTGCCACTGCCAGTGCCACCCGCGATCAGGATGTTTTTTCTGTCTGCAACCGCTGTCTTGATCACGGCAGCTTGTTGCGCAGTCATGACGCCTGTGCGGACATAGTCATCCAGGCCAAAAATCAACGATGCTTTTTTTCTGAGGGCAAACGTTGGCGCCGGTACGACCGGCGGGATCAAGGCTTCAAACCGCGATCCGTCCAGGGGCAACTCGCATTCAAGAATCGGGTTGTCGGCTGTGACCGTGGTCCCCAACATGGCCGCCACGGTGGCCACTATCGCCATGGCGCGCACGCGGTCGATTGCACCGATGCATTGCATGCCCCCGGTGTGGGAGTCTGTCCAGAGGTCGCCTGCCGGATTGAGCATGATCTCCACCACCCGGTCATCAGCCAGGGCCGCCAGGATGTCAGCGCCCAGGGCGCGCTGCAGCGCATCGTGCGAGCGGCGATGGAATTCATGGCTGGACGTGTGCTGCTGTGTGCTCATGCCTGCATACCGCCCATCCGCAAGCACAAGGCGCATCCGTTTTCAAGGCCATGACAATCCGAATAGCCGACAAGATCACAGGGGTATTGCGGTCGAACGCTTGCTGTCGGCTGTCTGAATATTGGCCAGACTCTTGCCTTATTTTGAGGTATTTATTTCGCTTGTGAAATTGTGGCCACTCTGTACATTTACAGACATCACGACTTTTGAAGGAATAGAAATGAAGGTGGCGGATCTTGCTAGTGGCCTTATCAAAACAGCCGCTACTGGCGAACAGAGGAAATTACAAACGCTTAAGATCATTTGTAACAGTGATTCTGCGTTTGTAGCGGCAGTCAATAAATATCAGGTACATCAAAAATTGCTGCAGAAGGCATTCTTGCTGAGTAGAACTTGGCAGAAATTTGGTCAAGCCCGTACCTGGAAAATTACTCTAAAGGCACTGCAAGCCGCGCTCAAGGCCTTGGTGACGAAATTCAGTCGTTTGGAAGAATTCGCTCAATTGCCAGAATTGCTTAAGAAGCAAGTCGATAAGTTAATCAAAATTAACAAAGATGCAATACCAGTCTTGGCATAGACATTTAACTGGATCCTAAAAGGTGGTACTTCATGGATATCAATCATTTCAAATCGTTGTCAAAGAAATGGTCTTTTAAACTACGTGAAGACGCCCTGGATATTGAACAGGAGATGATTGTTTTTTATTTATCGCGGCAGTCGCAGGGCAAGAGCCTGGATATCTTTGTCCCGGGTCATGAAGGCGCGCTGTTCGAGCTGTTGAAGCACAAAATCAGGGGCAACAACCTGGAGAGTCTGGGTGGCAGTGGAAGGCGACTGGCTGGGTCGGATACCGATGACGATGAGGGCCAGATCGAGCTTCCTGATGCCTTCGAATCGCCGGATGAGCAGGCCGATCAGTTGGAGCGGCGCCTGCAATTCGAGCACATGTTTGGCAGCGAGCTCGATCAGCTCGACGAGCTGAACCATCTGGCGGGCAGCGACCTGGGAGAGACCTTTGGCTTCACAGGGGCCAATGGCCGGGCGGTGTTATCGCAGCTCAAGAAAGACATCATTGCCCGAGCCCAAAAGCGGTTCAGCGCCAACTCGCGGGCTGTAAAGCCGTCTTCACCGGCGAAAGGCCGGCAGCCAACGGTGACGGCGTAATCGTCAGCCGAACGGCTGCCAGGTTGGCAGGGTTGGTGTCAAAAGAAGAAGGCACTTTTGGTAGCTCTGCCAGTTTCCCGCCGGGGATCGCGGGTACCTGCACGCCCGCCTGCCCAAACACCTTGCGGGCGTAGGCTGCCCCGATGTTTGAATCAAGGCGACCGGTGTTGTACAGGCTCAGCGCACCACCAAGGGAGCCCGCTTTGGCATAGTTTGCAGCCAGAATGGTTGCACCAGCAGCCAGGTTGGTGCAGGGGTCAAACACCTGTTCCACGGCCAGTCCCAGCGCTGGCAAATTCTTGCTGTTGATTTGCGCCAAGCCCAGATCCACGCTGTCGCCACGGCCAATAGCCGTCAGCGCGGCGGCCACGGCTGCCGCTTTGGACGCAAAGACCACTGATTTTTTGCTTGTGTTGTTGTTGACCACCCAAGGCTGGCCACCAGATTCCTGCTTCACCACAGCGGCCATGGTGACCGGGTCGACGGCGGGTGCACACATCAGCAAGAGCTCCAGCACGGCGGCTCCCATCAGCCAAATTTGGCACCAAGGATGAAAGCCGCCACAGTTGAAAACGCACCCAGCCCGACCGCGGCCAAGACGTAAAGCGATGTGAAAGCCTCACGGGCTGTAGTCAGCAGCTTGGTATCGTCTAAATCCACTTTGACCCGACCTGGCGCCGCCTCCAAGGCGTCTATAACCGCCTCAGTCACTGCAGGTTTTAGCGTCTCAGAGACACGGCGCGGAAACTTTTGCAATTCGCCACGCATGGCCGTCATCATGGCCAAGATCGACTCAAAGTGGTCATCATCGTGACCCTGTCCTTTTGCCAATCCCGGCGCACCTTTGACCAAGGCGCCAGACAGCGCTTCAAACTCGATGCGCATGGCGGCAGCCGGTACCTGGCGGAGCAATACTGGCAGGAGCCAGATCCAGTTGGGGTCGCTCTCACCCATACCGGCACGCACCGCCACATCGACAATGAGTTGCACATCAGAGGGCAGGCCAGCGGGTGCAAGCCGGGCTGCCAATTCGTCGACCAAAGTGCCGGCGCGGCGGCCAGGCGCTGCAGCGGGCACTGATGCGATGATTCCGGAAATGGCGTTGTTGACGCGCCGATCTTCATCGCCAGCACCGCTCACTTTGACGACTCCAGGGCAGCCAGTTTGCGCCCAGCAATGCCACGGTAGGTTTGAGCGACCGTACGGGTGCCGATGGCCACGCCAGATCCAGGTAAATGACCTTGGTCGATGACGGTGTGCAGGGGCATGGACCCGATCAACTCGGCGGCGCGCGGCATCATGGCAGGCAACTCCAGCTCCGACCAGGCATAGTCTTCGCCACTCAAGAGGGTCTTGCGGATGCTTGATTTGTCCCAGAATTCAAAAGCCTTGGCCGGTCCGTGCTTCAGATTGATCAGCACCACTCCGTTTTGGTAAAACACGGGGCTTTTGCCAACGCGGGCCTCCAGCTGATTCGTGCTCGACGCATCGATGCCCATCACCCAGATCGGTGTCGGATTCATCAGTGCCATCAGGCTTAACACCGACTCCGTGATGTAAAGACCGGCTGCAGATGGCAAGGAAAAAACCAGACGGATTTCATCTGCTTCATGGATCTGGGTTTCAGCCAGTTCGTTGATCAGATTGAGCCAGTCGTCTTCCGATTTGATCGGGCGTTGCAGGCCGATGACATGAATGTGGTTGACGGTCTCATTTTTGTAGCCGTTGTCACACACCACATCCGGGTTCATGGGATCGGCGTCAATGACGATCAGTCTGTCAATTTTCGGCATGCCCGAGACTTCATGGTTGATGAAGCTGTCAACCAGGCAGCGGGAAACGAAGCTTTTGCCCACGCCGCCTTTGTCGCCGTCTACAAAATACGATTTGATCATGACCATCCTTTGGGTTGTTGAAATTTGTGCTCGGTGCTATTGGCTTGATTTCCACTTGGCGATGGCGGCGTCGTACTGAAGTAAGGCGCGCTCGTACATGCCGCGTATCCTGTTTTCTGCGGCGATGATGTCGAACATGCCCTCCGGGATCTTTGCGTTGGCCGGTATGGTTTTGGAGACGGTCAGGTAGTCATCGATATTCATCTTGGTGACATCCAGCCATTGGCCTTTGACTTCGATGAACTTGAGCCGGGTGATGTCGTCTGGAAAGGCGGCTTGGCTCACAGCGAGTTGTATGGCTTCGGTGGCTGTGGGTTGAACATCAACATCCTGGACAGGGCAGGGTGCCTCGCTTGGGTCCATGACGGACGCGATCGGCTGACTTTTCATGCGAGGCGCTATTGGAGTCAGTGTTGATACGTCAGGTGTTTTGGGTTTCCTGCCTCTTTTTAACGGCGCAAACCCGTGTTCTTCACGCAGGATGCCGAGGTGACGCACCAGGTGGCCTTTGGTGATTTTGATGTCGTGTTTTTGAAGCGCAGAGGCGATTCGTTCCAGTGACATGCCTTTGCTTAAATAGTCCTCAATGACCTCGAAGGCCGACCGCACGATCAGGGCGGGGTCATCCTTTTGCGCGAGTTCAGTTTCTGCGCGGAGAATGGCGTCGATTTGTGAGCGGATGCTTTGCATGATTCCCATACCGACAGGTCGCAAGTCCTGGCGTGACAGGCGGCTCGACAGGCGACACAACCATGTACGACAGGTGCGCTGACAGGCGAATCAATTTCAAGCAGCCGATGACAGGCGAGCCGACAGCTGAGCCTGAATGCAGTGACAGGTGCGCTGACAGGTGAATCAATTCATCTGTTGCAAGCGGTGTAAATTTGGTGGCCGCTAACACTGCAGAAGGTCGACTGCGAGGACTAGTCTGGGCCACAAGCTGGCGTCGATGAAGGCCTGCCTTCGGGCCGCCTATAGCAGTCCGGGCACACCATCAAACAGACAAATGCCAAGCCACATGGCGCCCCACAAGGCAGCGATCTCTCCGATTGAATATCTGGACTGTCATATCATCCGGCGACGTTCAAAACATGGCGAACTCATCGCCGATTCAGGGAGATTGTCCGTGCGACTGAAAAGCATTTCGATTGTGAACTTCAGGTGCTACCAAAACGAAGTCACCGTCTGGTTCGATGACCTTACCACCTTCATCGGCAAAAACGACATCGGCAAGTCGTCGGTCCTTGAGGCGCTGGAGATCTTCTTCAACAACGAGACCGTCAAGATCGAGTCGGGCGATGCAAACGTTTACAGTGGTGACACAAAGGTGTCGATTACTTGCGAGTTCTCCGAATTGCCGCCCAGCTTGACCCTCGACGCAGGTGCAACAACGTCGCTCGCTGCTGAGTACCTGCTTACGGCCGCCGCCACCCTCAAGATCCGCAAGGTATTCGACTGCAAGGCCGCCAAGCCGGCTGAGGAGGTCAGCCTGCTGGCTCACCACCCCACGGCGCCTGGTGTGGAAAACCTACTCGACCTCAAAGAGAAGGATCTCCAGGCACTCGTTAAGAAGAAGGGGCTGGACGTTGCACTGAAGGGCAATCCCGGCATGAGGCAGGCGCTTTGGAGCAGCGAGCTAGACTTGCGACTTGCCGAGGTCGTAATCCCACTGAGCAAGGGCAAGGAGGACGGCAAGAAGGTTTGGGATCAGTTACAAGCGCACCTACCGTTGTTTGCTCTGTTTCAGAGCGACCGAAACAGCAAGGATTCTGACGGGGAAGTTCAGGCTCCAATGATGGCCGCTGTGGCCCAGGCGCTGGCTGAACTGCAAACGGAAATCGATGCGATCCAAGTCAAGGTCCGGCAAAAGACCGAAGAGATAGCCAGCCTGACGCACGACGCACTTAAGTCAATCGATCCGAACCTCGCGAAGGAGTTGACTCCTCAGTTCACTCCGCCCACGCTTTCAAAGTGGAAGGGCCTTTTCTCGGTCAACATGGAAACCGACGACGGCATCCCGCTGAATAAACGCGGAAGCGGTATTCGCCGGCTGATCCTCGTCAGTTTCTTCAAAGCTGCGGCCGAACGGCGCCTCGCCAGCGGCGACAAAGCACGCAGCATCATTTACGCAATTGAAGAACCCGAGACCGCCCAGCACCCCAACAACCAGAAGATCCTGATCGAATCCTTCAAGGCGCTGGCCGGGGATGACTGCTGCCAAGTCATCCTGACCACACACAGCCCCGGCTTCGCGGCAGAACTGCCTACAGACAGCATCCGTTACGTCACGCGCAACTCAGCGAAGAAGCCTTGCGTTGAATCCGGTGTCGATGTTTTCGAGCACGTTGCTGCGGCACTCGGCCTTGTGGCGGACAGCCGGGTGAAGGTCCTGATCTGCGTTGAAGGGCCGACGGACATCGATGCGCTGAAAAACCTGAGCCATGCTCTGCACATCGCCGATCCAAACCTGCCAGATCTCTCTAGGGATCGTCGCTTCGCATTCGTACCCTCCGGCGGGTCAACTCTGCAGCACTGGGTTGCCGAGCGCTACTTGACAGATCTTGGCCGCAAGGAGGCGCACATCTACGACAGCGACGTTCCAAACTATGGCAACGCGGTTGCCGCTGTTAACGCCCGCCAGGATGGTTCGTGGGCTACCCAAATGTTGAAGCATGAAATCGAAAGCTACCTCCACCCTGACGCCATCAAAGACGCGCTTGGGGTTGTCGTCAACGTGGCCGATCACCTGAACGCCGACGGGCATGCTGTGCCAAAGGCTGTCGCCTTGGGACTACACGCGGCGCACTCGGTTGGCGCACCAATGAAGGACAGCACAGTCAAGAAACTCTTGGCGAGCAAGGTCTTCCCTTACATGACTGCCGACAGACTCGCCGAGCGAGACCCGAATGGCGAGGTCAGAGGCTGGATGGTGCGCTTGTCGGCCATGCTCTAGCTTCATCGCTGGCGAGCTCTATCAGTGCTGTGCCGACATTCGGTCCGGTTCCAGCCGGGTGCCTACGGCTAAGCCGAATTGGTCGGCAATTGCTCTCTTTGAAAACCACCACGGATGATTTGGTAGGTCAAGTTGACAGAAGTACGACAGGCGACGAGACATTTGTGTCAGTCGCTCTGACAGGCGAATCGACAGGTAAACCAAAATGCAATGACAGGCGTACCGACAGACGAATCAACTTCAAGCATCCATTGATGACAGGTAGCCTGACAGGCGAACCGACAGCAAACCCAAAATACAGCGACAGTCGCAATGACAGGTGAGTCAATTCAACAGCAGCTTGGGAGGAGGGCAAGACTCACTGTGCAGGGTAAGGGCCTCGTGCCCACGTTTTTGCTGCGCAAAAACTTGGCATCGGCCCCCTGCTCATGGCGGTGCCCCGAGACCCCGGACAAACAGCCGCGTCGCGCTTCGCTTGACTTTCTGGGCATAATAATTAGAAACACTCAATTTGGTGCAATGCCTCAATCCCTCACGCGGTGGGCCTTTTGTCGTTTGGTGTCACGCTTTCAGCCAGACTTTCAGACATGATTAATTTTCCCTTGCGGTCGACCCGCAGCAGCCGCGCTGTGCCGCCCTTTGCCAGCAAAATCATGTCCACCGGCCCTTTTTCCCCATCAGGGGTTGGACGCACGCCACGATGGTATATGACGATGCGTTCGAAGGTGTCTGCCACCAGCTGCCGCGTCTGCAGGCGAGCGTCATAGTCTTGGGATTCCACTCCGTCCACTAGGCGTTTCCATGCGTCATCGGTGCCCTTGATGTCCGTGCGGGCGGTCGCCGTCAGATCGCGCTCTGCTGCCTGTACCGTGGCCATCAGCCGCTGCTGTTCAGCCTCCAGCTCCCGGGCGCGTTTGGCGAAAGTTAGCGGCACTCCGTCCTCGCTGCTGGCCAACATTGCATCTGTCAGGCGCTCCAGCTTGTTTGCCACGTCTACCAGTTGCTGTCTGGCGTGCGTCAGAGACGCCAGCGGGCCTGCAGACCGGTCGGCGCCGTACAGGGCCTGTAGGTTTACGATGTCCGAGCAGTAGGTCATTAGCGCTCGCTCGAAGGGTGCAACGGATACCGATCCACTGACCTGACACCCTCCGTGTGAGTAGCTGGTGCATTGCAGACGTCTGTGACCGTCCTGGATGCGGCCCTGAGCATCCCGATTGCGGGTGCCGATGTTTTGCCCAACCATGGCGCGGCCGCAATAACCGCACACCGTTATGCCCAAGCCGGTCAAAATATGGGGCACTGGTCCCTTGGCCTTGCGTCGTCCACGGCCGCTGTTCGCTAACTGTAGGCCGTCCCACTCGGCCGTGGTCAGCAGGGCAGGGTAGTACCCTGGCAGTTGGTAACTTTCGGACCCTAGAGTCAGCTCTTTTTCGCCGATCAGAGCCCGCTGCTTGACGAGGCGGTAGATCTGTAGCGCCTGGGGGCCGCGCCCGGTGAGGGATAGTTTCTGCTCGGTCAGGCGTTCAATGATCTTGGTGGCCCCGTAGCCCATCAAATATAGGCGCAGGCCTTCGCGCACGGCTGCAACCCGATCGGGTATCTCTTCCCACTTGCCGTCCACTTGGTGCAGCCACACCGGGTCTTTGCCGTTGCGGATCAGGCCCCGGTAAGTACCGGCGATCCAGCCTTCGCACTGCCGCCGAATGCTGGCCAGCACCCGTTTACTTTTGGTGTCACTCTCCTCATGGGCACGGATCATCACCAAAAGCGAATAGACCAGATCCATCGGATTGGCCTTGAGCCGCTCCCTGCTGTATTCCTTGCCGTCACTGGCGGTGACTACTGTGATGCCTGCATTTACAATCTGAGCTAATTGGGCTTGCGCCTGGATCGGTTCAGCCCGCGAGAGGCGGTCGAGGCCCTCCACTACCAGCACTGACCCCACCGGAATTCGACCCTGTTCAACTGCCCCCAGAAAGACCCCAAGCGCCCCTGATTTGACGTGCCGCTGGTGATAGGCCGACAAGCCCTCATCTCGCATCGAAAGCGATTCGTCCAGGAGGAGACCATGTTCGGTCGCCCATTTGGCAGCGTATGCCAACTGGCGCTCACTACTGTGACCCGTTGCTTGGCGCGGATCGCTAAACCGCATATAGCTGTATACAAGACCTGTCAAACTACGCCCCATGAACGAAATAAAAGAAAGAATCCCGCGTATAGGTATGGTATCGCTAGGATGCGCCAAGGCATTGACGGACTCAGAGTTGATCCTGACGCAGTTGAGTGCCGAGGGTTATCAGACGGTCAAAACCTTCCAGGGTGCGGATCTGGTCATTGTCAACACCTGCGGCTTCATCGACGACGCGGTGAAAGAAAGTCTCGACACGATTGGCGAAGCGCTGGCCGAAAACGGTAAAGTGATCGTCACAGGTTGCCTGGGTGCAAAGTCTGGTGATGCCGGTGGCAATCTGGTGCGACAAATGCACCCGAGCGTCTTGGCCGTGACTGGACCTCAGGCGACCCAAGAGGTGATGGACGCGGTGCACATGCACCTGCCCAAGCCGCACGATCCGTTTCTGGATTTGGTGCCTAATGCCTTTGGCAGCGCGGGCATCAAGCTCACACCACGGCATTACGCCTACATCAAGATCAGCGAAGGCTGCAATCACCGCTGTACCTTTTGCATCATCCCGTCGATGCGCGGTGACCTGGTGTCACGGTCGATTGGCGATGTGTTGAAAGAGGCGCAGGCTTTGTTTGAAGGTGGTGTGAAAGAGTTGCTGGTGATCAGCCAGGACACGTCGGCTTATGGTGTGGACGTGAAATACCGCACCGGTTTCTGGAACGGCAAACCCATCAAGACGCGCTTGCTGGAATTGGTGCAGTCGCTGGGCGATATGGCGCAGAGTTATGGTGCCTGGGTGCGTTTGCACTATGTGTACCCGTACCCAAGCCTCGATGATATTCTGCCGCTGATGGCTTCCGGCCTGGTGTTGCCGTATCTGGATGTGCCGTTTCAGCACAGCCACCCGGACGTGCTCAAACGCATGAAGCGCCCCGCCAGCGGTGAAAAAAATCTGGAACGTATCCTGCGCTGGCGCGAGGCTTGCCCCGAGATGGTGATTCGCAGCACCTTTATCGCGGGCTTTCCGGGTGAGACCGAGGAAGAGTTTGCGCATCTGCTGGACTTTATGCGTGAAGCGCAGATTGACCGGGCGGGCTGTTTTGCCTACAGCCCGGTCAAGGGTGCAACGGCTAATGAGCTGCCAGGCATGCTGCCCGAGGCAGTGCGCGAAGCACGTCGCGGCGCATTCATGGCAGTGGCTGAGGAAGTATCCGCAGCCAAGTTGCACAGACGAGTCGGTGCCACCATGCAGATTCTGGTGGATCACGCGCCGGGTCTGGGTAAAAAGGGCGGCATGGGTCGGTCGTATGCCGATGCGCCAGAGATTGATGGCGTGGTGAAACTCTTGCCGCCCGAAAAAATCAGCAAGACGTTGAAGGTAGGTGAATTTACCCGGGCACGCATTGTGGGTGCCCAAGGCCACGATCTGGTGGCGCAACCCATTTGATAGCTGTCGTTGGCATCTATCGCAGAAACAAAAAAGCCGCTATTGAAACAGCGGCTTTCAGTTCAAAAAAACATCCGGTTGGTGTCATCGAAACCAACCAGAATTCATTTATATTGGTGCCCAGGAAGGGACTCGAACCCCCACGAAGTTACTCGCTAGTACCTGAAACTAGTGCGTCTACCAATTCCGCCACCTGGGCATTTCAGGAAAGAAAGGCATTGTATCAAAAATGTGAAGCAAACCAGCGCATTGCTGGAAGAAGTTGAAGGTATTGTTCAAGGTCATCGCGATGGCCATGGTTTTGTAACCCGGGATGACGGCGAAGCCGATATTTATCTCCCACCCAACGAAATGCGCGCGGTCTTGCATAAAGACCGCGTCAAGGTGCGCATCGTGCGCAGCGACCGCAAAGGCCGACCCGAAGGTCGTGTAGTTGAGATCGTCGAGCGCAGCAGCCAGGTCATCATTGGCCGCCTGCTGCATGAAAGCGGTATCTGGATCGTCGCACCGGAAGACAAGCGCTACGGCCAGGACATCATGATTCCCAAAGCCGCGACTGGCCTGGCCAAAGCCGGGCAGGTGGTGGTGGTTGAACTTACCGAACCGCCTTCACTGTTTGGTCAGCCGGTCGGTCGTGTCAAGGAAGTACTGGGCGAGATTGACGACCCCGGCATGGAGATCGAAATTGCCGTGCGCAAATACAGCGTGCCGCATGAATTCTCTGAGGCCTGCATTGCCCAGGCGCGCACTTTACCTGACAAAGTGCGCCCGCAGGACAAGCGCCAGCGGGTTGATCTGACCGATGTGCCGCTGGTCACCATTGACGGCGAAGACGCACGCGACTTTGACGACGCGGTGTATTGCGAGCCCACCAAAATTGGCAAGGGCAGGGCGGCCACATCTGGCTGGCGTTTGTTGGTGGCGATTGCCGATGTGAGCCATTATGTGGAAAACGGTTCGGCCATTGATGTGGATGCCTATGACCGCGCCACCAGCGTGTATTTTCCGCGCCGCGTGATCCCGATGCTGCCCGAGAAACTCTCCAACGGCTTGTGTTCACTGAACCCCGAGGTCGAACGCCTGTGTATGGTGTGTGACATGCTGGTGTCGGAAGACGGCGAGGTCTCGGCGTACCAGTTTTACCCGGCGGTCATGTGGAGCCACGCGCGCTTCACCTATACCGAAGTCGCGGCAATTCTGGCCAACACGCGTGGCCCGGAAGCGCTCAAGCGTAAGGACCGCATCAACGATCTGATTCATTTGCACGATGTGTACCGGGCCTTGCTCAAATCGCGTGCGCGCCGAGGTGCGGTCGATTTCGAGACGGTCGAGACGCAAATCGTTTGCGACGAAGCCGGGCACATCGAAAAGATCGTGCCGCGCACCCGCAACGACGCGCACAAGCTGATCGAAGAAGCCATGCTGGCCGCCAATGTGTGCAGTGCCGATTTCATCGCCCAGGGCAAACACGCCGGGCTTTACCGCGTGCATGAAGGCCCCACGCCGGAGAAAAAAGAGGTGTTGCGCAACTACCTGAAGGTGACCGGTGTGGGCCTGACCATCAGCGACGACCCGTCGCCGGGCGAGTTTCAGGCCATTGCCAACGCCACTAAAGACCGGCCGGATGCCGCGCAAATCCATTCGATGTTGCTTCGCTCCATGCAGCAGGCGATCTATACACCGATCAACAGCGGCCACTTTGGCCTGGCGTTTGAGGCTTACACCCACTTCACCAGTCCTATCCGACGCTATCCAGACTTGCTGGTGCACCGTGTCATCAAGGCGATTCTGGCCAAAAGCAAGTACGTTTTGCCCGTTCTGCCCACACCGGGGGAAGCGCACGCCAAGCTGTCCAAGCGACTGGAGAAAAATTTGGCCTCCAAGGTGGCCGTGCCCGGTCAAAAGCCGCTCAAACTCAGTGCCGACATGCAGGCCTGGCAGTCCGCCGGGCTGCATTGCAGCGCCAACGAGCGCCGTGCCGACGAAGCCAGCCGCGACGTGGAAGCCTGGCTCAAGTGCAAATACATGCGCGAGCACCTGGGCGAAGAGTTCTCGGGCGTGGTCAGCTCGGTCACGAGTTTTGGCCTGTTCATCACGCTGGATGCGATGTATGTCGAGGGCCTGGTGCACATCACCGAACTCGGCGGCGAGTATTACCGCTTTGACGAGGCACGCCAGGAGTTGCGCGGTGAGCGCACCGGCATGCGCTACGCGCTGGGCACGCGGGTGCGGGTGCAGGTCAGCCGGGTCGATCTAGACGGGCGGCGCATTGATTTCCGGCTGGTGCAGGAAGGCGAAGCGCTGGCATCACGCGCGGTCAAAGACAAGGGCGATGGCAACGAACGTGCCGGATTTGACGTCGAATCAGAAGTCATGCCATCGGGGCGACGCAGTCGCAAGATGTCCGAGCCACTGGCACGTGCCTCCAAGCCGTCTGCACCGGGAGCCAAATCGGCAAGGCACGCTCCTGTGGCAGCCAAATCCAAAGAAAAAAGTCGTAAAAACAGGCGCTAGCCTTTATGGATAAAGCGCGAATAGCTATCGAAATTGATATGACTCAACCTCCCAAAGTCGCTGTGGTCACCGGCGCAGGTTCGGGTATTGGCAAGGCCGCTGCCCTGGCGTTTCTGCAGGACGGCTATCGGGTAGTGCTTGCCGGGCGGCGTGAATCGGCTCTGGTCGACGTCGCCGCGCTGGGTGGCGCAACGGATCGCGCCTTGGTGGTGCCGACCGACGTGTCGGACGAAGCCTCGGTGGTGGCCTTGTTCGCGGCGGCGGTGCGGGCTTTTGGTCGCGTCGATGTGCTGTTCAACAACGCTGGCACCAGCGCGCCCGGTGTGCTGCTGGAAGATTTGACGCTGGCCCAGTGGCAAACCGTGGTGGGCGTGAACCTGACTGGCATGTTTCTGTGCCTGCGTCAGGCGTTTCGGGTGATGAAAGCCCAGATACCGCAGGGCGGACGCATCATCAACAATGGCTCGATCTCCGCCACCACCCCTCGGCCGAACTCGATGCCTTACACCGCTACCAAGCACGCGGTGACTGGCCTGACCAAATCCGCCTCGCTGGACGGACGCAAATACAGCATCGCCGTGGGGCAGATCGACATTGGCAACGCCGCCACCGGCATGGCGCAAAAGATGCAGACGGGCATCTTGCAACCCAACGGTCAGATTGCGGTGGAACCGGTGATGGATGTGGCGGTGGTTGGGCAGTCGGTGCTGTACATGGCCAACCTGCCTTTAAGTGCCAATGTGATGTTCCACACAGTGATGGCGACCAACATGCCCTTTGCTGGACGCGGCTGAACTTATATAAGAAATCGGCCTCTATACATTATGTGTAAAGGGCTAATAGCTACTATTTATATAGTAAACAACGGCTGGACTGACAGGATAGGTGCGGGCTGAAGAGCACGACCCCGTGCCAAGCGACCGGCTGTCAGCGCCGCGCCGGGTGGCCAGGCATCTGCCAGAGCGCCATGCCAATAGACCGCGCGGCAGGCCGCATGGAACGCCGTCTGGCCCGCAGCCAGTTGCGCGCCCACCCAACCTGCCAGCACATCACCGGTGCCTGGCGTGGCCAGTCGGCCATTGCCGGTCGGGTTGATCACCGGTGTTTGCCCCGGGCTGGTGATGACGCTGCCCGAGCCTTTGAGCACCACGGTGCAGGCAAAGCGCCTTGCCAAAGTCTGCGCTGCAGCCAGCCGATCGGTTTGGACCTGTGTGGCGGTCACGGCCAGCAAGCGCGCAGCTTCAAGCGGGTGGGGTGTCAGCACAGTGACCGCTTGGCGCACGGCGCGGGCCGTCAAAGCGGCTTGCAAATCGCTGGCAAATGCTATTTCATTCAGAGCGTCTGCATCAAGTACTACGCGGGCTGAAGAGGATAAAATCGCATATAAAACGGCCCGCACAGTTTGCCCGCCACCGCAGCCGCAGACCACCGTCATGGCAGAAAAATCCAGCGACTTGACCGGTCGAAACATCAACTCCGGCTGCTGCACATCCACGGTCAATGCGCTGTCGTCGAGCAAACCCACAAAAACCCGCCCCGCGCCCGCGTGCAATGCAGCCCTGGCTGCCAGCAGAGCGGCACCAGTCATGCCGGAGGCACCGCCGATCACTGCCACATCGCCATAGCTACCTTTGTGTGATGCGTGCAGCCGGGCGACATCGGTCGGCGCAGGATTCAGGTAGGCGGTGGGTGCAAGTTCAGTCAGCACGCCAGATTCCAGCCCCAGCGCATCGAGCCAGACACTGCCAGCGGCATCGCGCCCTTGGGCGGTCAATAGCCCGGGTTTGAGCGTCAGCAAGCTCAGGGTGTGGCTGGCTTTGACGTGCAGCGCGGTGGTTTGCCCGGTGTCGGCGTACAAGCCGGTGGGACAATCGATCGCCAACACCGGCACGGCGCTGGCGTTGATTTGGCAGATCCAGTCCGCCATCTGGCCCTGCGGCTCGCGCAATTGGCTGCCTATGCCCAGCAAGGCATCAATGCACAGGTCAAAGTTGCCGCTGGGAGCTGCTTCGACAGAGAGGTCGGCCTCCAGCAGTCGCTGGTAAGCAGCAGAAGTGTCTTCAGACGCTGATGCCGGGCTGCCAAGCCAAGTCACGATCGGTTGTTTGCCCCACATTTTCAGATGAACGGCAGCTTCCAGTCCGTCTCCGCCATTGTTGCCGGGGCCGCAGGCGATCCAGATGCGCTGCGCGTGGGGAGCGATGGCCAATGCCAGACGCGCCACAGCCAGCCCGGCGCGCTGCATCAGCGTGTGGGGCGACAACTGTGCTGCGGCAGATTGTTCGATGCGCCTTGTCGGGCTCACCCCGTGCAACGGGTGGCGCTGGCCGGGGGTGATTTTTTGCACGGCTTAAAACTCGTAGCTTTCGCCTTCTCTGGCCAGTCGGTATTGCGGGTCGCTCGCTTGGCGAGGATGCTCGTGCAGCACTTGTTCAAACACCTTGTCGAGCGCGTCGTCGCTGCGAGTGGGTTCGTGGTGGGTGCAAAACAGCATCTTGGCTCCGGCCTGTTTGGCGTAGTCGATGCTGGTGTGGAAAGTACCGTGGCCCCAGCCCTTTTTGGCAGGGTATTCGGCGCTGGTGTAGGAACTGTCGGCAATCAGCACATCCACGCCCGCCATCGCCCGCAAGATCTCTGCTGCCTTGGCATCGACAAACGTCTGGTACTCGTCGTACTCTGGGTCTTGGGGATCGTAAATATTGGTGGGTGGCTCATGGTCGCCGGTAAAGAAGACCGACTTGCCGTTGGCTTCGATCCGATAGCCGAAGTCGATCACCGGGTGGTTCATCATGAATGGCGTGATGGTGGCCGGGCCAATCTGGAAGCTCTCGTTGGGCGTGAGCGTAACGTATTCAATGCGCGCCTTCATCTCGGCCTCACGCACTGGGAAATAGCTGTATTGCAGTTGCACCGACATCACCTGCTCAACCCCCTTGCCCGATACCGGGTCAAACGCACCATGCAGACGCAGCGTGTTGCCGGGGATGAAGTTGGGAATGAAAAACGGCAGGCCCTGGATGTGGTCCCAGTGCGAATGGGTGATCAGCACATTGGCTGTCACGGGCAACTCGGCCAGCAGCGACTGCGACAGCGGAAAGATGCCGGTCCCCGCATCAAGGATGATGAGTTCGTTGCTGTCAGTGCGCACCTCGATGCAGGTGGTATTGCCACCATAGCGCACCGTCGATGGCCCGGGCGACGCAATCGAACCCCGAACACCCCAAAATTTCACTTTCATGCTGCGCCTGTCATACTTTGGCAAACAATTTTGCGTCCTCGAAAACCGTATCCCAATCATCCGATGCGGCGATCAGCGCGTCAAGCGTACCACCCATGCGCTTGGCCACCTGCTCGGGCAGTTGGTGAACATAGGGGTTCCCGCCAAAGCCAAAACCCAGATGTTTGCTGATCTGGTTGGCGGTGAAAACGCAGGCAAATAAACCGGTATCGAGCTTTTCAGCCTCATACTGGTGCGAGATGGTGCTGATTAACTCGGGCGCAAAGCGCCATTTTTCGACCAGCATGGCACCCACCACCGCGTGATCAACGCCCACCAGCTTGCGTAGCGCTTCGTGCAGCGACGAACCGTCCGCCTGGCTTAAAACCAGCGCCTGGCGAAATTCCTGTGGCAAAAACTGTGCGAACACCACCTTGCCAAAATCGTGCAGCAATCCGGCGATAAAGCAGTCCATAGGGTCGGCCCCGCCGGTTTGCGTGGCCAGTTTTTTGGCGATACCAGCGGTGGACAGTGAGTGGAGTAGGTATTGGTCCACATCAAAGCCAGCCGCATTGTTCTTTGGCATCATGCCGATGGCCGCAATGCCGAGCGCCAGGTTCTTGATGGTGTTAAAGCCCAGATAGACCACGGCGTGGTTCACCGAGGTGATCTGCCGCGGCAGGCTGTAATAGGCCGAATTCACCACTTTCAGGATTTTGACGGTGACCACCGGGTCTTTGTCGATCACCTGCACGATGTCTTTGGGCGTGCAGTTCACATCACGGGTAAGTTGCAGGATCTTCTCAACGCTTTTGGGAAAGGCAGGCATCCTGTCAACCGCCGTAGTGAGTTTTTGCGAAAGATCTGGGGGCATCGTCTGCATGTTGTATCGCTTGCACTGTGGGTCGATCGGCTTTGTCGTTTGAGGATACCAGTCACATCATCCGTCTATGGTAACGAGTCCGTGGGACAACAGAAGACAAGGTAGGCAGCTGCTTGGCAAAGTGATCGGATAACGAGCCCGCCAATGCTATACTCGACAGGCTTTGAAGCTTGTCTGGCTCCGCTAGGGAGCTGCAAAGCAAATCGCAAACCAGTTTCATCAAGGTGTTGCTTCAGTCAAGGCAATAAAGTGCCTGAACGGAGCAAAACGAGCTGGATTTTAGACTTAACCTTTGGAGTTATACATGGCAGTTACTATGCGCGACATGCTGGAAGCCGGTGTCCACTTTGGTCACCAAACCCGCTTCTGGAATCCCAAGATGGCCCCCTTCATTTTTGGCCATCGCAACAAAATCCACATCATCAACCTGGAAAAATCGCTCCCGATGTTCCAGGAAGCTGCCAAGTTCGTGCGCCAGATTTCTGCCAAGCGCGGCACCGTGTTGATGGTAGGCACCAAGCGCCAAGCCCGTGAAACCGTGGCTGCTGAAGCGCAGCGCGCAGGTGTTCCTTATGTTGATCAGCGCTGGCTTGGTGGCATGTTGACCAACTTCAAGACGGTCAAAACCTCCATCAAGCGTCTGAAAGACATGAAAATCCAGCAGGAAGCCGGTCTGGACGCCATGAGCAAGAAAGAGCAACTGATGTTTGCCCGTGAGCTGGAAAAGCTCGAAAAAGACATCGGCGGCATTCAGGACATGACTGTTCTGCCGGACGCGATTTTTGTAATCGACGTGGGTTACCACAAGATTGCCATTGCTGAAGCCAAGAAACTCGGTATCCCGCTGGTCTGCGTGGTCGATACCAATCACTCACCGGAAGGCATTGATTACGTGATTCCGGGTAATGATGACTCCTCCAAGGCCGTCACGCTTTATGCTCGCGGCATTGCGGATGCCATCATTGAAGGCCGCTCGAACGCCGTTGACGACGTGGTCAAGGCTGTGGCTGCCGAGAGCGCTGATGAATTTGTGGAAGTGAACGAGGCGACTGCCTAAAGTTTTCGCCACCCCAAAAAAGGGGGCTTAGGTGCCCTTTTTTTTTAATTTGATTTTCATTAACTGAACTGATTTCCGGAGATAAAAAAAATGGCTGCAATTACCGCAAGCATGGTGGCTGAACTACGTGGCAAGACAGATGCGCCGATGATGGAATGCAAGCGCGCTTTGACCGAAGCTGAAGGCGATATGGCCAAGGCGGAAGAGATTCTGCGGGTCCGTTTGGGCAGCAAGGCCGGTAAGGCCTCCAGCCGTGTCACCGCCGAAGGCGTTGTGACTTACGCTGTCGAAGGCGATGTGGGCGCCCTGCTTGAAGTGAACTGCGAAACCGACTTTGTCACCAAAAATGACAGTTTTCTGGCCTTGGCCAACGCGGCCGCAGCCTTGATCGTCAAGAACAACCCTGCTGACCTGGCCGCGTTGGGTGCTTGCGCTTACGAACAGGAAGGCTTTGGCCCCACGCTGGAAGATGCACGCAAGGGTCTGATTGGCAAGATCGGTGAAAACATGAGTTTCCGCCGCTTCAAGCGTTTCGCCAGCGGCAACAAGCTGGCTGCCTATCTGCACGGCACCCGCATTGGCGTCGTGGTCGAGTTTGAAGGCGATGAGACTGCAGCTAAAGATGTGGCCATGCATGTGGCCGCCATGAAGCCCGTGGCTTTGTCAAGCGACGACGTACCCGCCGAACTGGTGGCGCGTGAGCGCTCTGTGGCAGCCGCGAAGGCGGCTGAAGATGCTGCCGTTGCAACCGCAGCGGGCAAACCCGTTCAGTCAGCTGAAATTGTGGCCAAACGCATCGAAGGTGGCGTGCAGAAATACCTCAAGGAAGTCTCCCTGTTCAACCAGCCTTTCGTCAAGAACGACAAGCAAAGCGTTGAGCAGATGCTCAAGGCCACCGGCACCAGCGTGAAAGCATTCACGCTGTATGTGGTGGGTGAAGGCATTGTGAAGAAGGTAGATGACTTTGCTGCCGAAGTGGCTGCCCAGGTAGCGGCTGCCCAGCAAGCGGCTTAAGCTCTCTCTTGCCAGTTCGCCAACCCCACACGACACAGGAGAACCTCATGACCACAGCCAAGCCTGCCTACAAGCGCATCCTGCTCAAGTTGTCTGGCGAGGCGCTCATGGGCGATGACCAGTTTGGTATCAACCGTGACACCATCGTGCGCATGGTGGACGAAATCGTGGAAGTGACCAAGCTCGGTGTCGAGGTGGCGGTGGTGATTGGCGGCGGCAACATCTTCCGGGGCGTGGCCGGTGGCTCGGTCGGCATGGACCGCGCCACGGCAGATTACATGGGCATGTTGGCCACTGTGATGAATTCGCTGGCCTTGGGTGACACCATGAACAAGGCCGGGCTCACAGCGCGGGTGATGTCGGCGATTGCGATTGAGCAGGTGGTGGAGCCTTATGTTCGGCCCAAGGCGCTGCAGTACCTTGAAGAAGGCAAAGTGGTGATTTTTGCGGCCGGTACCGGAAACCCGTTTTTCACCACCGACACTGCTGCGGCGTTGCGGGGTGCCGAAATTGGTGCTGAAATCGTGCTCAAGGCCACCAAGGTGGATGGGGTTTACACGGCTGATCCGAAAAAAGATCCCACGGCGACGCGGTACAGCAAGATATCTTTTGATAATGCGATATCGCAAAATCTGGGCATCATGGATGCCACCGCCTTTGCGTTGTGCCGCGACCAAAAACTGCCCATCAAGGTGTTTTCGATTTTCAAGCATGGTGCGCTCAAGCGGGTGGTTCTGGGCGAAGACGAAGGCACCCTGGTGTTTGCCTGAGCGAGCGACAATTCATTTCTTTCGCTGAGATCATGATTGTGGAGTGAGGAGTAGAAGATGCCAATTTCAGATGTCAAACGGACCGCTGAGACCAAGATGGATCAGTCCATTGCCGCGTTCCAGCACAATTTGACCAAGATTCGCACCGGGCGCGCCAATCCGGCCATTCTGGACACGGTGCATGTGGACTATTACGGTGCGTTGGTGCCAATCAGCCAAGTGGCCAATGTGTCACTGATCGACAATCGCACGGTCAGCGTCCAGCCCTGGGAAAAAGGTCTGGGCGCCAAGATTGAAAAAGCCATTCGCGACAGCGACCTCGGTCTGAACCCGTCCTCCATGGGTGATTTGATTCGCGTACCGATGCCGGCCATGTCGGAAGAGCGCCGCAAGGAACTCACCAAATTGGTCCGCAACGAGGGTGAAACGGCCAAGATTGCCGTACGCAACCTGCGACGTGATGCCAATGAAGCCGTCAAAAAGCTGGTGAAAGACAAATTGGCCTCTGAGGACGAACAAAAGCGCTGCGAAGCAGATATTCAAAAAGTGACCGATAAGCATGTGGTGGTCATTGATCAGTTGGTGGCTAGCAAAGAGCAAGACATCATGGCGGTCTGACCGACCATGGCCTACGACCAGGTTCCTCACCACATTGCCATCGTGATGGATGGCAATGGGCGTTGGGCGAACAAACGTTTTTTGCCACGTATTGCAGGCCACAGACAGGGCGTTGAATCGCTCAAGCGCTGTGCCAGAGCCTGCGATGCCCGGGGTATCCGGGTGCTGACGGTGTTTGCCTTCTCTTCTGAGAACTGGAAACGCCCGACCGAAGAAGTCTCTGGCCTGATGGATTTGTTTGCCATGGCCTTGTCGCGCGAGATTAAGCAACTGAAGGAAGACGGCGTTCAACTGCGCTTTGTCGGCGACCGTCGCGGTTTATCGCCCAGGGTGTTGCGCAGCATGGAAGAGGGCGAAGCCGCGACCGCTGGTAACACACGCCTGATTCTCAACGCCTGTTTCAATTACGGTGGTCGTTGGGATGTGGCGCAAGCCGCCCAGAAAGTGGCAGACCAGGGTCTGCCGATCAGCGAGGCGAACCTGAACCGCGCCATGTCCTTGGCGCACGTGCCGGATCCGGATCTGCTCATCCGCACTGGCGGGGAACACCGGATGAGCAATTTTCTGCTCTGGCAGGCGGCCTATTCTGAATTTTTCTTTACTGATGTGTTGTGGCCGGACTTTGATGAAGCGGCGCTGGATGAGGCGATTGCCTCTTTTGCCCAGCGTGAGCGGCGCTTTGGCATGACTTCGGACCAGCTCGATGGCGAACCCACATCGGCAGCCACCCCCTAGGTTCCCATGCTCAAACAACGCGTGTTGACCGCGCTGGTGTTGCTGATGGTGCTGTTGCCGGCACTTTTTTATGCAAAACCCGAGCCCTTCTTTCTCATCGCTGGTATTTTCATCGCTGCAGGTGCTTGGGAATGGGCGCGAATGAATGGCTTGCGCATGACCGCATCGCTGGTGGCAGGTGCCCTCTGTGCCGTTGTGTGTGCGGGAATGTGGTGGTCCGGGCTTTTGGCTGAGCAGTTGCCACGTGTCTGGCTGGTAGCGGGGTCGCTTTGGGTGCTTGCAGGAGCCTGGATTCTCAAGGCCGGTGTGCCAGCATGGGCCAATTACTTCCGGCCCGTGCGTCTGGTGCTGGGGCTGGCGGCTCTATGTACCACCTGGCTGGCAGTGGCGCAGGCACGGCTGCTGGGTGTCAACTTTTTGTTGTCTGTTCTGGCGCTGGTCTGGATGGCCGACATTGGGGCATATTTTTCTGGTCGTGCATTGGGCGGGCGCTTTACCCGCAATAAGCTGGCTGCCTCGATCAGCCCTGGCAAAAGCTGGGAAGGCGTGTGGGGCGGCATGGTGGGCGTGATGCTTATGGCCATGGCCTGGCGTTTTGCCGATGCTGCGGGAGGCGTCACTGTGCCCAGTTTCTATACGCGGCTTGCCGCCAAGGGGCTGAGCTTCATGCTGATCGCGGTGGTGTTCATGGCCGCGATGAGCGTCGTGGGTGATTTGGTGGAGTCCTTGGTCAAGCGCAGTGCCGGGGTGAAAGACAGCAGTGTGCTGCTGCCTGGGCACGGTGGTGTGTTGGACCGGGTTGATGCGCTCCTGCCAACCCTGCCATTGGCGATGATGCTGATATCTTTTTGAGAGTTTTCATGTCCGAACAAACTGAATTGGAAAAACAACGCGTCGCCATCCTTGGTTCGACCGGGTCGATTGGCGTCAGCACGCTGGAAGTGATTGCCTTGCACCCGGATCGTTTTGAAGTTTTTGCATTGAGTGCGGCGACACAGGTTGACAAAATGCTGGCACAATGCGTGCAGTTCAAACCTGCTTTTGCAGTCATGGCCAGCGTGGAGCATGGTCGGCAACTTGAACAGAAATGTCAAGAAAAAGGTCTTCTAACCCGTGTTCTATCTGGACCTAAAGCTATTGAAGAAATAGCAGAACATGAACGCGTCGATACCGTCATGGCGGCCATTGTCGGGGCTGCCGGCCTGGCTTCCTGTCTGGCCGCAGCGCGCGCAGGCAAACGCCTGCTGCTGGCTAACAAAGAAGCGCTGGTGGTCGGTGGTGATTACTTTTTGCAGGCAGTGGCAACGGGCGGTGCCAAATTGCTGCCCATTGACAGTGAGCACTCGGCGGTGTTCCAGTCGCTGCCGGACGATGCCAACACCTGGGCGAGTCAGATCGATAAGATCATCCTGACGGCATCCGGCGGGCCATTTCGTCGCCGAGATCCCGCAGATTTTCCGGGCATCACGCCAGACCAGGCCTGTGCGCACCCCAACTGGGTGATGGGGCGCAAAATTTCGGTCGATTCGGCCACGATGATGAACAAGGCGCTCGAGATCATTGAGGCGCGTTACCTGTTTGGTGTGCAGCCGAAGCAAATCGAGGTGGTGATCCATCCCCAAAGCGTGATTCACTCCATGGTTCAGTACCGCGACCACTCCGTCATTGCCCAACTCGGCACGCCTGACATGAAGGTGCCCATCGCCTACGGCCTGTCGTGGCCGGATCGGGTGACCTCGGGTGCCACCGCGCTGGATTTCAGCCGCATGGCGGACATGACCTTTGAGTCCATCGATTCACACGGTCACGGCGAACGTTTTCCAGGCTTGAAGCTCGCCTGGTCTGTTTTGGAGGCAGCACCGGGTAGCACCGCCGTGTTGAATGCGGCCAACGAGGTGGCTGTGGCCGCCTTTTTGAGCGGCAAGATTCGATTTGACCAGATCCATGCGGTCAACATGGATACCTTGGGCGCGGTGATCCCCGCGCCACCGGGTTCACTGGAAGATTTGTTGAACCTGGACGCCCTCTCGCGCTGCGCTGCCGAACGCGTGGTGCGCGCCTTGTGTCGCTGATGGCCGATTGATACCCCCGCATGCTGACACTTCCTGCGTTCATCGTCGCCATTGCGTTATTGATCGCCATCCATGAGTATGGCCACTACCGCATGGCGGTGGCCTGTGGTGTCAAGGTGCTGCGCTTTTCAATCGGGTTTGGTAAGCCGCTGCTGCACTGGCAGTCCAGTCCCACGTCAACCGAATTTGTGCTGGCTCTGTTCCCGATAGGCGGTTACGTCAAGATGCTCGATGAGCGCGAAGGCCCGGTACCGCCCGAGCAAAAGCACTTGGCTTTCAACAACCAGACGCTTGGCCGGCGCTCTGCCATCGTCGTGGCTGGCCCATTGGCTAATCTGGTGTTGGCGGTCGCGCTGTATGCCTTGGTCAACTGGATCGGCGTCGTGGTCCCAGAAGCAATATTGAGTCCGCCGCCTGCGGCATCCCTGGCCAGTCAAGCTGGGTTAGCTGGTGGTGAGCGTGTCTTGCGCATGGGCGCATCTGGTGCTGAACTGGAGCCGGTGGCATCGTTTGATGATATGCGCTGGGTGCTGACCCGGGGCGCGCTGGAT
Source organism: uncultured beta proteobacterium (assembly GCA_903905735.1). Lineage (GTDB taxonomy): Bacteria > Pseudomonadota > Gammaproteobacteria > Burkholderiales > Burkholderiaceae_C > Rhodoferax. Next base: position 15,587 of record CAIVHU010000312.1, on the reverse strand, counting down.
GGTCAGGACGTGCGCCTGGTGGTCACCAAAGCTGGCCAAGCCGAGCGCGAGGTCCTGTTGCCCTTGTCCACGCTGGACACCACACAGGTAGATGCCGAGTTGTTCAACCGCATCGGTATTGATTCGCCGTTGACGCAACCGACGATTGGCAAACTCCAAGCCGACGGTGCTGCTGCGCAGGCAGGTTTGCGCCAGGGTGATGAAGTGCAATCGGTCAATGGACAGCCCATGCAAGACGGCCAGCAATTGCGTCAATATATCCGCAACTCTGGGGCAGCCAGCGGCCAGATACAGCCACAACTTTGGACCGTGCTGCGCGGCGGTCAATTGCTTGAACTGGCCGTGACCCCGAAAGTGGTCATGGACAACGGGGTCGCGGTCGGGCGGATAGGTGCTTTTGTCGGTTCACGACCGGCCATGGTCACGGTGACTTACGGGCCCGTGCAAGGCATTTGGCGCGGGATTGTCCAGACCTGGGATATTTCGACCATGACGCTCAAGATGATGGGCAAGATGCTCATCGGGCAGGCCTCCCTCAAAAACATCAGCGGCCCGCTCACCATCGCCGACTTTGCCGGCAAGTCCGCCGGCATGGGTGTGATCCAATACCTGACGTTTCTGGCTTTGGTCAGTGTCAGCCTGGGTGTGCTGAACTTGCTGCCTCTGCCTGTGCTCGACGGAGGTCACCTGATGTATTATCTTTGGGAGGGCGCGACAGGTAAGCCAGTGTCTGAACGCTGGATGGAAGGTTTGCAGCGAGGAGGCATCGCGCTTTTAATGGTCATGATGTTGATCGCCTTTTTTAACGATATCACCCGCTTGCTCGGCTAACTGTTGTTGTGCCGCTCTGCACAACCTAAATTTCTTCATTTTCACCATGCAATTCAATCGTTTTCGCCTGAACGCACTCGCTGCGGTGGCCGCTTTGGTTATGGCTGCACCGGCAGCCTGGGCTGTTGACCCTTTTACCGTGCGAGATATCCGCATTGAAGGTCTGCAGCGTGTCGAACCCGGCACGGTATTCGTATCGATGCCGGTTCACGTGGGTGACACCTACAACGATGACAAGGGCGCTGCTGCCATCCGTGCCCTGTTTGCATTGGGCCTTTTCAAGGACGTGCGCATTGAGGTCAATGGTGACGTGCTGGTGGTGGTGGTGGAAGAGCGGCCCACAGTCGCCAATGTGGAGTTTGTCGGCGTCAAGGAATTTGACAAGGACGTGCTGGTGAAATCCCTGCGCGATGTCGGTTTGGCTGACGGCAGGCCTTTTGACAAGGCACAGCTCGACCGCGCTGAGCAGGAGCTCAAGCGCCAATATATCAACCGCAGCCTGTACGCAGCGCAAGTGGTCACCACCGTGACACCCATCGAACGCAACCGTGTCAACCTGACCTTTAACGTCATCGAAGGCGAACCCGCCAAGATCAGCGAGATACGCATCGTCGGCAACAAGGTATTTTCCGAATCCACCTTGCGCGGCCTGTTTGATCTGGACACAGGAGGCTGGTTGAGCTGGTATACCAAGTCCAACCGCTACTCGCGTGCCAAGCTCAACGCCGATATTGAAACCCTGCGCTCCTATTACCTGACGCGCGGCTATCTGGAGTTCAAGGTCGATTCCACCCAGGTGGCGATTGACCCCAACAAGACTGACATAGGTATCACCATCAACATCACCGAAGGGGATCGCTTCGTCGTCAGCGGTGTGAAACTGGCGGGCAATTACCTTGGCAAAGACGACGAATTCAAGTCGCTAGTGACGATCCGCCCCGGTCAGGCCTATAACGCTGACGAGGTCGCCAAAACCACCAAAGCCTTTACCGATTACTTTGGTAACTTTGGCTACGCTTTTGCGCGTGTTGAAGCCGTGCCGGAAATTGACCGCGTCAACAATCTGGTGGCCTTGACCCTGCAGGCTAACCCGTCGCGTCGAGCTTATGTGCGCAAAATCAACGTGGCGGGCAACACCCGCACGCGCGACGTGGTAGTTCGCCGTGAATTCCGTCAGTTGGAGTCTTCCTGGTATGACGGCGACAAGATCCGTCTGTCACGCGACCGGGTGGACCGTCTGGGTTATTTTGGAGACGTGGCGGTAGAGACGCAAGAAGTCCCTGGCGCGCCCGATCAGGTGGATTTGACGCTGAACGTGACCGAGAAACCCACCGGCAGCTTGAGCCTGGGTGCGGGGTTCTCCAGTGCTGATGGTCTGGGTCTGTCGTTTGGTTTAAAGCAGGACAACGCGTTTGGTTCGGGAAATTCCCTGGGATTGCAAGTCAATACCAGTAAGATCAACCGTGTGCTGGATGTCAGCACCACCGACCCCTATTTCACAGCTGACGGTGTCTCCCGAACTATCGACGTTTATCAGAGAACCAGCAGCCCGTATCAGGATCAGAGCTATTACAAGCTGGTGACGACAGGTGGATCGTTACGGTTTGGTGTGCCGTTCACAGAAATCGATACCGTATTTTTTGGTGCTGGAGTCGAACAGACGACGATTGAGCCGGGAACACTGCTCCCGACTTCTTATGCCGATTACGCCAACGAGTACGGTTTGACCAGCAAGGCCGTGCCATTCACGATGGGTTGGGCGCGTGACAGTCGGGACAGTGCCTTGGCGCCCACCAGCGGCAGATACCAGCGCGCCAACGCCGAATGGTCGTTTGCGGGTGACGCACGTTACCTGCGTACCACCTACCAGTTTCAGCAATACCTGCCTTTGAGCAAGCAATATACTGTCGCGTTCAACGCCGAGGTGGGTGCGGGCAGGGCCATGGGTGACCGTTCTTACCCGGTGTTCAAGAATTTCTTTGGTGGTGGTCTGGGTTCGGTGCGGGGTTTTGAGCAGGGCACATTGGGGCCACAGGACATCTCCGGCACATCGATCGGTGGCAACCGCAAGATGAACATGAACGTTGAAATGCTGACACCCTTTCCAGGTGCCGGCAATGACCGTTCGCTGCGCATGTATGGTTTTGTCGATCTCGGAATGGTGGGTGGTAACAATGGCGGCCTGGCAATCAACGAAAATGCCAGTGCGCTCAGGTCGTCTGTGGGTGTGGGTATCAGCTGGATTTCACCAGTGGGTCCGCTGCGCCTGGCGATCGCCAAGCCGATCAAAAAGTATGACGGCGATAAAATACAGACCATGCAATTTCAAATCGGGACGAGTTTCTAATGAATCAATATTTACGTCAGCTGGCCTTGGTGCTGGCAAGTGGGTTTTGTCTGACGGCAGTGCAGGCCGATGAAGTCAAAATCGGTTTCGTCAGCACCGACCGGGTGCTCAAGGAGGCTGCTGCCGCCAAGGCTGCGCAAACCAAGCTGGAGCAGGAGTTTTCCAAGCGTGAAAAAGACCTGACCGAACTTGGTGCCAGCATTAAGGCTTCGGCCGACAAGTTCGAGCGTGACGCACCCACTCTGCCAGAGGCGCAACGTGTAATGCGCCAGAAGCAGATTCTGGAACAGGATCGCGATTTTCAGCGCAAACGCCGCGAGTTCCAGGAAGACCTGAACGCCCGCAAAAATGAAGAGTTGCAGCAGGTCATCCTGCGTGCCAACAAGGCGATCAAAGAAATCGCGATTGCTGAAAAATACGACATCATTTTTCAGGATGCGGTCTATGTGAATCCCAGTATTGACATGACCGACAAGGTCATCAAGGCACTCAACGTGCCCGCAGCAACCAAGTAAGCAGGCGAAAGGTCGGCCGCAGGTGGCTTTGCGTGCTGGAGCCTTCGTCGAATCGCTCGGGGGCGAGCTGTTTGGTGATGTTGACAGGCTGATTGAAGGTTTGGCACCGTTAGAGACAGCGCAGCGGCAGCACCTGAGTTTTCTGAGCCACCCCAAATACCGGCAGCAGTTGGAAGGTTCCAAAGCCGGCTGTGTAATCGTGGGTGAATCGATGCGGGAATTGGCGCAATCGCGCGGAGACTGTATCGTCACTGACAACCCGTACCTGTATTTCGCCCGCGCCACACAGCTCTGGAAGAAGAGTTTGCCCCGGATTGCTGCTGCGCTGATTCACCCTTCTGCCGTGATTGACCCCCAGGCCAATATTCACCCCACGGCGCGCATCGGCGCTTTGAGTGTGGTGGAGGCGGGTGCAATGATTGGGGCTGACACAGTTCTCAAATCGCGCGTCACGGTAAGCGAAAACTGCACGATTGGCGAGCGCTGCCTGCTGCACCCCGGTGTCGTCATTGGTGCCGACGGTTTTGGCTTTGCACCGAACAACGGCACTTGGGAAAAGTTCGAACAGCTCGGCAATGTGCGCATTGGCAATGACGTTGAGATTGGTGCCAACACCTGCATTGACCGGGGTGCGATGCAAGACACAGTGATTGAAGACGGGGTCAAACTCGATAACCTGATCCAGATTGGCCACAACGTGTTTGTTGGCGCGCATACCGCCATGGCTGGCTGTGCTGGTGTGGCGGGTAGCGCGCACATTGGCGCGCATTGCACCGTTGGCGGTGGCGCGGTGGTGCTGGGGCATCTGACGCTGGCCGACGGTGTCAATATCTCAGCCGCGTCGGTGGCCACCCGATCCATCCTCAAGCCCGGCCATTACACCGGCATGTTCCCTATAGACGACAACGCCGCCTGGGAAAAAAACGCCGCGTCGGTCAAGCAGCTGGCCAGCCTGCGCGAACGCATCCGTGCGCTGGAAGCCCAGGTCAAGCTGCTCACACCCAATACTTCTTCCAATTAAAAAAAGGTCAGACTCATGGATATCCACCAAATTCTCAAGCAGTTGCCGCACCGTTACCCGTTTTTGCTGGTGGACCGGGTGCTGGAGATCGACAAGGGCAAGTCCATTCGGGCGCTGAAGAATGTAACCATCAACGAGCCCTACTTTGAGGGTCACTTCCCGCACCGCCCGGTGATGCCGGGTGTGCTGATGCTCGAAGCGTTGGCGCAAGCGGCGGCCTTGCTGGCGTTTGATGCGCTGGATACGTCGCCCACCGATGACATGGTGTATTACTTTGCCGGTATCGACGGCGCGCGTTTCAAACAACCTGTGGAGCCTGGTGACCAGTTGATTCTGCATGTGGAACTGTTGCGCATGAAGGCTGGCATTTTCAAGTTCAAGGCGCGTGCTGATGTGGACGGCAACATTGCCGTGGAAGCCGAACTGACCTGCGCCATGCGCAAAGTTGCTTGAGGGCAGGCACGTGACTGCCATCCACGCCACCGCCATTGTTGACCCCGCTGCCGAAATCGACAGCTCAGTCACGGTCGGGCCGTACAGCGTTATCGGGCCGCACGTCAAGATTGGTGCGGGCACCACGGTGGGTCCGCATGTAGTCATTGAAGGCCACACCACCATTGGCCGTGACAACCGGATTTTTCAGTTCTCCTCGCTGGGGGCCATTCCACAGGACAAAAAATACGCCGGGGAGCCTTGTGAATTGGTCATTGGCGACCGCAACACCATCCGCGAGTTTTGCACCTTCAACATTGGTTCACCTGGTGATGTGGGCGTGACCCGCGTGGGTGACGACAACTGGCTGATGGCCTATGTGCATCTGGCGCACGACTGCCAGGTGGGTAACGACACCATTTTTGCCAACAACACGCAGTTGGCGGGTCATGTGCACGTCGGCGACTGGGTCATTTTTGGCGGGTTTACCGTGGTGCACCAGTTTGTACGCATCGGCGCACACAGTATGACGGCCATGTGCACTCTGCTGTTTGCTGACCTGCCACCGTTTGTCATGTGTCAGGGGCAGCCTGCGGCAGCGCGGTCGATGAACTTTGAGGGCTTGCGCCGCCGGGGGTTTTCTGCTGATCGTATTTCAGCGGTGAAGGCCATGCACAAGGCGCTGTACCGTGATGACCTGACGCTGCAGGTAGCCATGGAGCGCATTGCCGGTTTGACAGAAAACCACCCAGAGTCCTTGCTGGATGTGCAGATGATGCTCTCATTCCTGGAGCAATCCTCGCCGCAGCGTGGCATTGTCCGGTGATTTTTTCTGCATGTTGGGTCGATCCAGGCTTTTGTGCTTTGAACCCGCAAGGCAGGGACTCTGGGCGGCCTCCTCATACTGGGGTACCAGAAATCGTCGGCCGCCCAGAGTCCCTACCTTGCTGGACGCATGCTGAAAGATAAAAAAGTGCTCAATGCGGCGTTGGTTGCTGGTGAAACCTCTGGCGACCTGCTGGCCGGGTTGCTGCTGGACGGCATGAAACAGCGCTGGCCTGAGATGCACAGTTTTGGTATCGGCGGCCCGCAGATGGCCCAACGCGGGTTTAAGGCCTGGTGGCCGCACGACAAACTTTCGGTGCACGGTTTTGGCTGGGAGGTGCTGCGCCGCTACCGTGAGATTGTCGGCATCCGCACCCAGCTCAAAAAGCGCTTGTTGGCCAGCCCACCCGATGTGTTCATCGGTGTCGATGCGCCCGATTTCAATCTGGACCTGGAAGCGGCGTTAAAGGCGCAGGGCATCAAGACCGTGCATTTTGTCTGCCCCTCGGTCTGGGCCTGGCGGCCTGAGCGGCTTGAAAAGATCAAACGCAGCGTCGATCATGTGTTGTGTATCTTTCCGTTTGAGCCGGAGTTGTTGGGCCGCCACGGCATCCCTGCCACCTATGTCGGGCACCCGCTGGCCAACTTGATTCCGATGCAGCCGGACCGGGCGCAGGCGCGCACCAAGCTCGGGTTGGATCAACATGGCGCGATGGTTGCCATCCTGCCGGGCAGCCGCGACTCTGAAGTACGGCACCTGATTCAAGTGTTTTTTCAGGCTGCAGCCCTTATCCATCAAAGGCGACCAGCTACGCAATTCATAGTACCTGCGATCCCTTCACTCAAAAGCCGTATAGAAGTTGCTGCGGCCGCCAGTGGCTTGGGGCAGGTGCTGCGGGTGGTCGAAGGGCAGTCGCACACCGTGCTGGCCGCCTGCGATGTCACGCTGATCGCCAGCGGCACCGCCACGCTGGAGGCCGCACTGTTCAAGCGCCCCATGGTGATTGCCTACCGCATGAGCGCGCTGTCGTGGCAGTTGATGAAGCGCAAGCGGCTGCAGCCGTGGGTGGGTTTGCCGAACATTTTGTGCCGCGAGTTTGTGGTGCCGGAACTGCTGCAGGATGCCGCCACGCCGCAAGCGCTGGCCAAAGAAGTGTTGGCCTGGCTGGACGCACCGGCCCATGACCCTGCGAAAATACAGCGTCTTGAACAACGTTTTACTGCGCTGCACGCCGATTTGCAGCGCGACACCTCCACCCTAGCTGCCGATGCCATCGCCAACGTCCTCCAAGCCTGAGCCCCACAAGCCAACCAAACCCCTCAAAGCGCGCCGCGCCCGCCAGCGCAGCATGCAGCAAGTCGCGCTGCAATGGGGTGCCAACGGGCTGGTGGCTGGCGTGGACGAGGCCGGTCGCGGCCCGTTGGCCGGGCCAGTGCTGGCTGCAGCGGTGATTCTGGACGATCTGAACCCTATCAAAGGGCTGGCAGACTCCAAACAGCTCACGGCACGCAAGCGTGAGCGCCTGTATGACGAGATTCGTGGCAAAGCCTTGTGTTTTTCGGTGGCCCAGGCCAGCGTGGAAGAGATAGACAGCCTGAATATTTTGCAAGCCACGCTGCTGGCCATGCGCCGCGCCGTTTTGGGACTGCGCCTGCCTCCCAAGCTGGTGCTGGTGGATGGTAACCGCCTGCCGTCGCTGCCCATGCGTTGCGAGGCGATTGTCAAGGGCGACTCGTTGATTGCGGCGATATCGGCGGCTTCCATACTGGCCAAGGTCACGCGCGACCGCTGGTGTGACGAGGTGGACGTCCAGTACCCGGCCTACGGTTTCGCCCAGCACAAGGGGTATGGCACGGCGCAACATCTGGCCGCGCTGCAGGCGCAGGGTGCCAGCCCGCTGCACCGCAAGACGTTTGCACCGGTGCGCGCGGCTCTGGCCTGTGATGTCAGCGCGCCAGCGTTGAATGTGGCCCAACAAGCGGCACCCGGCGTGGCGCTGCCTGCCAAGCTGGGCCTGGCGGCGCTGCTGTGAGTGCACCTGTGACGGCTCTCACCGCGATCAGCTCGCGCGACAACCCTTTGCTCAAAGTGCTCAAACGCCTGGCCCATGGCAACACCGATTACCGCAAGCAGGGCCGCTTCTGGGCTGAAGGCGACCACCTGGTACGCGCTGCGGTGGCTCGTGGCGTGCAACCGGCTCTGGGTATTTTTTCTGAGTCATATTGGCCGCTAGTCCTTACGGAATACGGTCAGATAGCTACCAGGAACATAGTGGTTGCCGATGCTTTGTATGAAACCTTGAGCGCTCTGGAGTCGCCCGCGCGCATGGGGTTTGTGTTTGATCTGCCGGTTCAACCACCGGTTCAGGCTGGGGTCGCCACGCTGATCCTCGACCGTGTGCAGGACGCAGGCAATGTGGGTGCGATGTTGCGCAGCGCATCGGCATTTGGCTTCAAGCAGGTGATTGCCCTCAAAGGCACGGCGGCGCTGTGGGCACCGAAGGTGTTACGCGCTGGCATGGGGGCGCATTGGGGTCTTCAATTGCTGGAAGGTGCGGACCTGGCGGTGCTGGATCAGCTCGCGTTGCCACTGCTGGTCACCAGTTCCCACCGGGGCAGTTTCCTGCATCATTTGCTACGAAATAAAGAGCTGCCCATGCCCTGTGCCTGGGCACTGGGGCATGAAGGGCAGGGGATCTGCGCAGAGCTGGACGCGCGCGCCACGCAGCATGTGCGTATCGCCCAGCCAGGTGGGGAAGAGTCGTTGAACGTGGCCACGGCCGCGGCCATTTGCCTGCACGCCAGCGCCACAGCACACCTCGGGTAAACCCTGCTTCAGTGCAAGGCATGGCCGCTTTCGGAGGGCTCATGGCGGGTGCCCTCGGCTATAATTGCAGCCACTTTCGCACCCGCGTACGCTCATAGCAGCAGCAAGCCCCTTCCCGATTTATCGCAGTTCCAAGAGGATTCTCTTGAGCGTGCTTGGGCGTACCCGCAACACTTTCGGAGAACCCAGTGCTTTTGTCTCTCAAGGGAAATACCCCACCCGCCATTCTGGCGCTCGCAGACGGCACGGTCTACATCGGTCATTCCATTGGTGCTCCAGGCGCCACCGTGGGCGAGGTGGTGTTCAACACCTCCATGACCGGCTACCAGGAAATCCTGACCGACCCGAGCTACTGCCAGCAAATCGTCACACTGACCTACCCGCACATCGGCAACTACGGTGTCAACCCGCAAGACGTGGAGGCCGACAAGGTCCACGCTGCCGGTCTGATCATCAAGGATTTGCCGCTGCTGGCTTCCAACTTCCGCTCAACGCAAACGCTCAGCGAGTACCTAGTGGCTGAAGGCACTGTCGCCATCGCCAACATCGACACCCGCCAGCTCACGCGCCAATTGCGCACGCAAGGCGCACAAAACGGCTGCATTCTGGCGCTGGCGGCTGGTGAAACAGCGACGCCGAGCGCCATCGAGAGAGCCGTAGCTTTGGCCAAAGCCGCACCCAGCATGGCGGGCACTGACCTGGCCAAGGTGGTCTCCAGCACCACGTCTTACCCCTGGACGCAGACCGAATGGGAGCTATTCAACCCGGCTTTGGACAACGGCCCCGGCTATGGCGAACAAACTGCGCCGCGTTTTCACGTGGTGGCGTTTGACTTTGGTGTCAAGAAAAACATCCTGCGCATGTTGGCACAGCGCGGCTGCAAGGTCACCGTGGTGCCCGCGCAAACTTCGGCGGCTGACGTGCTGAAGTACCAGCCGGATGGCATTTTCCTCAGCAATGGTCCCGGTGACCCCGAGCCGTGTGACTACGCCATTGCCGCTGCGGCCGAACTGATCGAATCCGGCATACCCACTTTCGGCATCTGTCTGGGGCATCAGATCATGGCCTTGGCCAGCGGTGCCAAAACCTTCAAGATGAAGTTTGGCCACCACGGTGCGAATCACCCGGTCAAAGACCTCGACAGTGGCCGTGTCAGCATCACCAGCCAGAACCACGGTTTTGCGGTGGATGAAAAGACTCTGCCCGCCAACCTGCGCGCCACGCATGTGAGCCTGTTCGATGGCACGCTGCAAGGCCTGGCGCGCACCGACATACCGGCGTTTTGTTTCCAGGGCCACCCGGAAGCCTCACCCGGCCCGCACGACATTGGCTACCTGTTTGACCGGTTCATCACCTCGATGGAGGCGCGCGCGTGAGTTTTTACGGTGTCACCGACATTTGGACCTACGTGATTGGCGCGTTCGGCATCATTTTGCTGCCTGGGCCGAATTCGATGTATGTGTTGTCGGTGGCGACTGCGCGCGGGGTCAAGGCCGGGTTTCAAGGGGCGTTTGGTGTGTTCGTGGGTGACACGGTGCTGCTGATGCTCACCGCTGCGGGCGCAGCCGGGGCGCTGCACACTTACCCGGCGATGTTCATGGTGGTCAAAGTGGCTGGTGCGGCATACCTGGGCTGGATTGGTGTGCAACTGCTGCGCGCTGCCTGGGCGGCGTGGAATTCGGCCGCTTCTACCGAGTTGCAGGCGGCTCCGCGTTCCTCGGAAGAAGTCAGCCAGGACCGCGCCTCGATGCGCTACCCGTTTCGTCGCGCGCTGGTGATCAGCCTGCTCAACCCGAAGGCGATTTTGTTTTTGCTGTCGTTCTTCGTGCAGTTCATCGACGCCGGTTACGCACACCCGGAGCTGCCGTTTTTGGTCCTCAGCGCGATTCTGATGTTTTTCAGCGCCCTATATCTCTCGGCGCTGATTCTGGCGGGTGCCCGCCTGGCGCAGGGTTTTGCCCGGCGCAAGCGCCTCTCGGCCAGTCTCTCAGGTGGGGTAGGGGCCTTGTTCCTGTGGTTTGGTGGCAAGCTGGCCACCGCGAATATAAATTGATTTTGATAGCGCTTGTCGCCCGTTGCATAAGGGCTACAGGCCAATTTGGTATATAAAAATGGCGAAAAGAAACGATCTCAAGAGCATCCTGATCATTGGTGCCGGCCCCATCATCATCGGCCAGGCCTGCGAGTTTGATTACTCTGGCGTGCAGGCCTGCAAGGCGCTGCGTGAAGAGGGTTACAAGGTCATCCTGATCAACAGCAACCCGGCCACCATCATGACCGATCCGGCCACGGCGGACGTGACCTACATTGAGCCGATCACCTGGCAGACGGTGGAAAAAATCATCGCCAAAGAGCGCCCGGACGCGATCCTGCCGACCATGGGCGGCCAGACCGCGCTGAACTGCGCGCTGGATTTGTGGCACAACGGTGTGCTCGACAAATACACCGGAGCCGCTACTGGCAAAGCCATCGAGCTGATTGGTGCCACCCCGGAAGCCATCGACAAGGCCGAAGACCGTCTGAAGTTCAAGGATGCGATGACCAAAATTGGGCTGGGCTCGGCGCGTTCGGGTATCGCCCACAGCATGGCTGAGGCCTGGGATGTGCAGCGCACCGTCGGTTTCCCCACCGTGATCCGCCCGAGTTTCACGCTGGGCGGCACCGGCGGCGGCATTGCCTACAACCCGGAAGAATTTGAAGTGATCTGCAAACGCGGCCTGGAAGCCTCGCCCACCAACGAGCTGCTGATTGAAGAATCGCTGCTCGGCTGGAAAGAGTACGAGATGGAAGTGGTGCGCGACAAGGCAGACAACTGCATCATCGTCTGCTCGATCGAAAACCTGGACCCGATGGGTGTACACACCGGCGACTCGATTACCGTGGCCCCGGCGCAAACGCTGACTGACAAGGAGTACCAGATCCTGCGTAACGCGTCCCTGGCGGTGCTGCGCGAGATTGGTGTGGACACGGGTGGATCGAACGTGCAGTTCTCGATCAACCCCAAAGACGGCCGCATGGTGGTCATCGAGATGAACCCGCGCGTGTCGCGTTCCTCGGCGCTGGCTTCCAAAGCTACCGGCTTCCCGATTGCCAAGGTCGCGGCCAAGCTGGCGGTGGGCTACACGCTGGACGAGTTGCGCAACGAAATCACCGGCGGTGCAACGCCAGCATCATTTGAGCCGTCCATCGACTATGTGGTGACCAAGATCCCGCGCTTTGCGTTCGAGAAATTCCCCGCCGCTGACAGCCGCCTGACCACCCAAATGAAGTCGGTGGGTGAGGTGATGGCCATGGGTCGCACCTTCCAGGAGTCATTCCAGAAAGCGCTGCGCGGCCTGGAAGTCGGCGTGGATGGCATGAACGAGAAGACACAAGACCGTGAATTGCTCGAAAAAGAGCTGGGTGAACCCGGCCCGGAGCGCATCTGGTACGTGGGCGACGCCTTTGCGGCGGGTTGGAGTGTCGATGAGGTGTTTGACATCACCAAAATCGACAAATGGTTTCTGGTGCAGATCGAACAGATCGTCAAGATCGAGTTGGAAATTGAACACCTGCCGCAACCCGCCATTGGTACCGCGCTCGACAGCATTGACGCGGCCACCTTGCGTGCCCTGAAGCAAAAAGGCTTCTCGGACCGCCGCTTGGCCAAGCAGTTCAAAACCACCGACACCGCCGTACGTGCCCGCCGCCACGCGCTGGGCGTGCGCCCGGTTTACAAGCGCGTGGACACCTGCGCGGCAGAATTCGCCACCAACACCGCCTACCTGTACTCCACCTACGAGGCTGAAGGCTCGGAGTGCGAGGCACAGCCTACCAACCGCAAAAAGATCATGGTGCTGGGCGGTGGCCCGAACCGCATCGGCCAGGGCATCGAGTTTGACTACTGCTGCGTGCATGCCGCGTTGGCCATGCGTGAAGACGGGTACGAGACCATCATGGTCAACTGCAACCCGGAAACCGTTTCCACCGACTACGACACTTCGGACCGCCTGTATTTCGAGCCGCTCACTCTCGAAGACGTACTGGAAATTGTGGACAAGGAAAAGCCCACTGGCGTGATCGTGCAATACGGCGGCCAGACCCCGTTGAAACTGGCGCTGGATCTGGAAGCCAACGGCGTGCCGATCATCGGCACCAGCCCCGACATGATCGACGCGGCCGAAGACCGCGAACGTTTCTCGGCCCTGCTACGTGAACTGAAACTCAAACAGCCGCCCAATGCTACCGCCCGCACAGAGCCTGAAGCGCTTGAAAAAGCCTCTTCGCTGGGCTACCCGCTGGTGGTGCGCCCCAGTTATGTGCTGGGCGGCCGTGCCATGGAGATCGTGCACGAACAGCGTGACCTGGAGCGCTACATGCGCGAAGCGGTCAAGGTGAGCCATGACTCGCCGGTGCTGCTGGACCGCTTTTTGAACGATGCCATCGAATGCGATGTGGATGCGATTCGCGACTCGGTCGGCCGCGTCTTCATCGGCGGTGTGATGGAACACATCGAACAAGCCGGTGTGCACAGCGGTGACTCAGCCTGCTCGCTGCCGCCGTATTACCTCAAACAGGCCACAGTGGACGAACTCAAGTGCCAGACCGCAGCCATGGCCGAAGGGCTGAATGTGGTCGGGCTGATGAATGTGCAGTTCGCCATCCAGCAAAAAGACGGTCAGGACATCATCTTTGTGCTCGAAGTGAACCCGCGTGCCTCGCGTACGGTGCCGTTTGTCTCCAAAGCCACCGGCATCCAGCTCGCCAAAGTGGCGGCGCGCTGCATGGTCGGTCAGACGCTGGACGCGCAGGGTATCGGCGCAGAGGTGCACCCACCTTATTTCAGCGTCAAGGAAGCGGTGTTTCCGTTCGTCAAGTTCCCCGGCGTGGATACCATCCTCGGCCCGGAGATGAAATCCACCGGCGAGGTCATGGGCGTGGGCAAGACGTTTGGTGAAGCGTTTGTCAAGTCACAAATGGGTGCCGGTTCCAAGCTGCCGCGCCCCTTCAAGGCCGACGGCACACCCAGCGGCAAGGTGTTCATCTCCGTCAAAGGCAGTGACAAACCACAGGCGATCGAGGTAGCGCGTGCGCTGACAGCTATGAATTTTTTAGTGGTTGGCACTAAGGGCACGGCGGCGTCCATCAATGCCGCCGGCGTGCCTTGCGGTGTGGTTTACAAGGTGACCGAGGGCCGCCCGCACATCGTCGATATGCTGAAAAACGACGAAATTGTGCTCGTGATCAACACCGTGGAAGAGCGCCGCAATGCGATTGCCGATTCGCGCCAGATCCGTACCTCGGCGCTGCTCAACCGCGTGACCACCTTCACCACCATCGCGGGTGCTGAGGCTGCGGTGGAGGGCATGCGTTGCATGGACTCGCTGGACGTGATCTCGGTGCAGGAGATGCATGCGCAATTGAAGGCTTGAAACCTTCGGCCGCGAATCAAAATCGCGGCATAATTCGGCCATACCGCCGGACGGCAACGTTCGGCGGTTTCATTTTGTAGAGGACTTGAACCGTCCTGTTGATCTATTTTTTTGACGGAGCTTCCCGTGGCGACTCTTCCCATTACCAAACGCGGCGCAGACAAACTCAAGGCTGAGTTGCACCAGCTCAAGGCGTTTGAGCGGCCCGCCGTGATCATGGCGATTGCCGAGGCGCGCGCGCAAGGTGACCTGAGCGAAAACGCCGAATACGACGCCGCCAAGGACAAGCAGGGTTTTGTGGAAGGGCGTATCCAGGAAATTGAAGGCAAGTTGTCGGCCGCACAAATCATTGATCCGCTTGAGTTGCACGCCGATGGCCGCGTGGTGTTTGGGGCCACGGTGGCGCTGGAAGATGAAGACACCGGTGACCGCGTCACCTACCAGATCGTGGGCGAAGACGAAGCCGACATCAAACTCGGCCTGGTCAACATCAACAGCCCGATTGCCCGCGCTCTGATTGGCAAGGAAGAGGGCGATGTGGCAGAAGTGCAGGCACCCGGTGGCCTGCGCCGCTGGGAAGTCATCAGCGTCAGTTATTGCTGAGCGGTTGGACACGTCATCCAGACCTGTGATGCGCCTGCCCTTTTTCCCATGAAAAATTTCCTGCCATCCGCCTCAGTCTGGATCGCAGCCCTGTGGTGGGGCAGCCTGACCACAGTGGGTTTTTATGTGGTGCCCATGCTGTTTGCCAACTTGCCCAGTCCGGCGATCGCGGGCAACATGGCTGCCAAGCTGTTCACCGCGCAAACCTGGATCGCGGTGGTGTGCGGCTTGTTGTTGTTGATGACTTCAAGGTCAAATCAGCCTCTAGCCCTTATAGAACGGGCGCAAGCAGCTACTATGTTTATAGTTACTGGCATGCTGCTGGCTTTGTTGTCAGAGTTTGCTGTGGCACCGCGCATCGTGGCACGCCAGAATTTGCCGCTGTGGCACAGCGTTGGAATGGTGCTTTATTTTGCGCAATGGTTTTGCGCTGGACTGACGTTTAAAAAGCTGTTGGCTGGCAAAGCCAATTAACGTGAAAGTCCTCGGCTGTCATCCCGAACTTGATCCGGGATCCATGACTTTAAGAGCATCCCAGCGCGCCGCAGCGCACCCATTTGGTGTGGAGAAACATTTAAGCTAAGCTTGCACGCGCACGCCATAACCGGTAGTTCATTGGTGCTTTGATTGCCCGATTAACCGGACTTTAACAACCGTCTCAAAATACCTTTAAGAATCAATAACTTAGAGCGTACTAGTTTTTAGGCGATTATTTTCTTCGTAATTTGCGCGTCAAGCGACGAGTTTTTTGGTGCCTCCAGGCGCGGCATTGATC
>CAIVHU010000311.1 GCA_903905735.1 uncultured beta proteobacterium | reverse complement strand
TACCAGCTCATGGGCGGCCTGGTCTGGACGCTGCACCACGAAAAAGGCCCCGCCAGCGGCAGTGCCGATGCCGCGCTGGGCACGTTCACCAACGAGCAGCGCCAGGTGGTGGCCCCGTTTGAGCTGAAAGGCCCCAAAACCGGCAATCTGGATGCGCTGATGCCCGGCCGCCACAAAAGTCCGGTGCAGCAGGCCTGGGAATACGCCATGGACCTGCCCGGCAGCCAGTTTGTGCTGGTCAGCAACTGCGTGGAGGTGCGCCTGTACGCGCTGGGTTATGGCCGCGCCGCTTTCGAGTGCTGGCAGGTGCAAGACCTGCTGCAGCCCGAGCACTACGCCAGTTTCACCGGCCTGCTCAAGGCCGAAAACCTGCTCTCAGGCGCGACGGCCACGCTGCTCAAAGACAACGCCGCGCTGGAGCGCGACATCACCCAGGCGCTGTACACCGACTACAAAGCCCTGCGCCAGGAACTCATCCTGGGTCTGCACCACCAGAACCCGTTGGTGGCCTTTGCCGACCTGGTGCGCCACGCGCAAAAACTCATCGACCGGCTGCTGTTCATCGCCTTTGCCGAGAGCCGCAACCTGCTGCCCAAAGGCTCCATTGCCAAAGCCGCCAGCCACATCGACCCCTACAACCCGAACCCGCGCTGGGTCAACTTCGTGGCGCTGTTCCGGGCGGTCGATAAAGGCAACCCGTACCTGAAAATCCCGCCCTACAACGGCGGCCTGTTTGCGCCGGATGCGGGCCTGGAGCAGCTCTTGGTCAGCGACAAACTGGTGCAGAGTTTTCTGAAGCTGGCCGGTTACGACTACGCGCAAGAAGTCAGCGTCACCGTGCTGGGCCGCATTTTTGAGCAAAGCATCAGCGACCTGGAGCACATTGCCAGCCTTGGCGACATCAGCACCTTTGCGCTCACTGCGCAGGCCAGCGCGCCCGCAGCCAAAAAAAGTGTTGAAGGCAAACGCAAGCGCGACGGCGTGGTCTATACGCCCGACCACATCACCCGCTTCATCGTCGAGCAGGCCGTCACGCCGACGCTGCTGGAGCGCTTTTTCAAGCTCCACGAAGGCTATTGCATGAATAGCTGCTGGCGAAAGCCCGACAAGGGCTGGAGGCAGATTTCTCCCAAATCCGTGGCCGACAAGGATGTCACCGAATACCAGTTCTGGCTGGCCTGGCAGGGTGAGCTGACGCGTTTTCGCGTGTGCGACCCGGCTTGTGGCTCGGGCGCGTTTCTGGTGGCGGCGTTTGACGTGCTCAAAGAGGCCTACACCCAACTGCACCTGAAACTGCGCGAGCTGGTCCCCGAGGAACTGCTGACCATCGACATCAGCCACGAGATTCTGACCAACAACCTGTTTGGCGTGGACATCAACGCCGAGAGCATCGAGATCACCAAACTCTCGCTCTGGCTCAAAACCGCCGAACAGGGCAAGCAGCTTGACGGTCTGGAAGCCAACTTCTACCAGGGCAACAGCCTGCTGGCCGACCCTGCGCTGGACCCGCTGGCGTTTGACTGGCCATTGCGTTTTGCCAGCATACTTACTTCAGATTCAGTAGCTGCCAGCGCAGACTATACGGAGTCTAGAGGCGGATTTGATGTGATTCTTGGCAACCTGCCCTATGTGCGCCAGGAACTGTTTTCAGACTTCAAACGCTACCTGCAGACGCACTACGCGGTGTTCCATGGCGCGGCAGATTTGTTCAGCTACTTTTACGAGCTGGGCCTGAGCCTGCTCAAAGACGGTGGCCGGTTGGGGTTCATTTCCAGCAGCAGCTTCTTCAAAACCAGCTCGGGCGAGCCGCTGCGCCGCCACCTGCGTCAGGCCTGCCAGCTCGAAGTGCTGGTGGACTTTGGCGACTGGCAGGTGTTTGACGGCGTCACCACCTACCCGGCGGTGCTGGTGGCGCAAAAAACCGCGCCCGACGATGCCCGCAGCGCGCACTTCTTGCAGCTCAGCGGCCCGGTGGCCGACCTGAGCGCCTTTTTCGCCGATAACAAACAAACGCTGAATCTGGCGCAGTTGGGCGGCACCCTTGCGGCGGTTGACCCGGCAGTGGCCTCGGTGGCAGGGCCAGTCGGTGCGCCAGGGCGTGGCGAGCCCTTACCCGACAGCGCTCCCGCGTCGCCCCCGCAAAGTGATGCCGCGCCCTTGGGCCAAGAAAGCTACGCCGCCGAATGGCAGCTCGAAGGCGTGGAAGCCGCCGCGCTGCGCGCCAAGCTCACCAACGGCCACGCCACGCTCAAGCAGGCGGTGGGCTCGCCGCTGTACGGCATCAAGACCGGGCTCAACGAAGCCTTTGTGATCGACCGCGCCACGCGCGACCGGCTGGTGCTGGCCGATGTGGCCAGCGCGCCGCTGTTCAAGCCGTTTCTGAAAGGCGACGACATCGAGCGCTGGCGCGTTGAAAGCCAGGACTTGTGGCTGATTCTGCTGCCCAAAGGTTGGACGCGCGCCGCCATGGGCGCTACAGAATCAGCAGCGCCTGACGCAGACGCTGCCTAGGCTTGGCTGCAAAAACAGCATGCAACTCTGGCCGCCTGGCTGGCCCCGTTTGCGCAGGCTGCTGCCAAACGCACTGACCAGGGCGAATACTGGTGGGAGCTGCGGGCCTGTGCCTATTACGAGCAGTTTGCGCAGCCCAAAATTTACTACCCCGACATTTGCGTGGCACCGTGTTTTTGCCTGGACACGCACGGGCTGGTCGCGGGCAACACCGGCTACTTTCTGCCCGTGGGCCACGCCTGGCTGGTGGCGCTGATGAATTCGCGGGCGCTGTGGTTTCTGATCGCGGGCATGTCCACCCACATTCGCGGTGGTTACCGGCGCATGTTCACCCAGCACATCGAAACCCTGCCGATACCCGCCGCCACGTCCGAGTAGCATGCCGAACTCAACGCCCTGGCCGACGCTGCCGCGCAAACCGCGCAGCAACGCCTGGCCGCCCAGCGCGACTTCGCCCGGCGCATCACCGACCTGCTGCCCAACCCACCGCCCAAAGGCGCGTTGACCACGCTGGGCGACAAGCTCGGCCACTGGTGGCTGATGCCAGATTTCAAGGCTTTTCAGTCCGAAGTGAGCAAGCGCTTCAAAGCCGACATCCCGCTGCGCGAGCGCAACGACTGGCAGCCGCTGTTTGAGCAGGAGCGCAGCCGCGTGCAACAGCTCGGTGCCAACATCGCCGCCGGGGAGCGCCGCATCGACGCCATCGTCTATGCGCTGTTTGACCTGAGCGCGGCTGAGGTGGCGCTGATCGAGCGCTCGGTTTGAAACCCCACTCCGGCTCGCCGCTCAGTCGTGCAGCGAGCTTAGAAACTGTTTGAGTTCAGGTGTTTTTGGGTTGCCAAACACCGCTGCCGGCGTACCCATTTCATGTACCAGGCCCTGGTGCATGAAGATCACCCGGTCAGACACCTTGCGGGCGAAACTCATCTCATGGGTGACCATCAGCAGTGTCATACCCTCATGCGCCAGGCTCTCCACCACGCGCAGCACCTCGCCCACCAGTTCGGGGTCGAGTGCGCTGGTGATTTCGTCGCACAACAGCACGGCGGGCTCCATGGCCAGCGCGCGGGCAATGGCCACCCGCTGCTGCTGGCCGCCCGAGAGCTGTTCGGCATGGGCATCAAACTTCTCGGACAGGCCCACGCGTTCCAGCAGCTTGCGGGCGTGTGCCTCGCCGCTGGCACTGTCTTTCTTTTTGACCAGGCCCGGTGCCAGCATGATGTTTTTGCCAACCGTGAGGTGAGGAAACAGGTTGAAACTCTGAAAGATCATGCCCACATGCTGGCGCAGCTCCCGCATGGCCTCGGCGTTTTTGTAGAGCAGCGGTTTGCCATCCACCGTCAGGCGGCCCTGCTGGAATTCTTCCAGCCCGTTGATGCAGCGCAGCAGCGTGCTTTTGCCCGAGCCGCTTTTGCCGATGATGGCAATCACCTCACCTGGCATGACTTTCAGGTCAATCCCCTTGAGCACCTCATGGCTGCCATAAGACTTGTGCAGCCCGGCAATCTCCACCATCGGTGGTTTGCTGGCTGCGGTTTCAGCGTTGAACATGTATCTTCCTCTCCAGGGACTTGGCGTACCGACTGACCGGGTAACACAGCACAAAATACATCAACGCCACACAACTGAACACCAGAAACGGGCTGAAGGTGGCGTTGGCAATGGTTTTGCCCACCTTGGTGAGCTCCATGAAGCCAATCACCGAGGCCAGCGCCGTGCCCTTGATCACCTGCACCAGAAACCCCACCGTGGGCGGTACGGCAATTTTGATGGCCTGGGGCAGGATGATGTAGCGCAACTGTTCATGAAAATTCAGCGCCAGGCTTTGTGAGGCTTCCCACTGCCCGCGTGGCACGGCAGCCACACAGCCGCGCCAGATTTCGGTCAAAAAAGCGCTGGCGTACAGTGTCAGCCCCACACCAGCAGCCACCCAGGGCGAGGTGTTGATGCCAAACAACCCCAGACCGTAATACGCCAAAAACAGTTGCACCAGCAACGGGATGCCCTGAAACACCTGGACATAACTGGCCACCAGCAGTTCGACGCCGGGCGCTTTGCTCAGGCGCGCCATCAACAGCAGCAGACCCACCAAGCCACCGCCCGCAAAGGCGATGAGTGACAGGCCTACCGTCCACTGCGCCGCCACCAGCAGGTTGCGAAAAATGTCCCACAACGTGAAATCAACCATGAGCTACTTTCTGCCAAACACAAACCGGGCACCGGCCCAGTTCAGCACCTGGCGCATCAGCATGGACAGCAGCAGATAGATGCCGCCAACCACAATGAACGCTTCAAACGACCTGAAATTGCGACTTTGAATCAAATCAGCCGCGTAGCTCAGTTCCGGGGTCGAGATTTGCCCGCACACCGACGAGCCCAGCATGACGATGACAATCTGGCTCACCAGGCTGGGCCAGACTCTTTTGAGCGCGGGCGGCAGCACCACCCAGACAAAGGTTTGCACCCGGTTGAGCGCCAGGCTGACCGCCGCCTCGATCTGCCCCTTGGGCGTCGCCTCCAGTCCGGCGCGAATGATCTCGGTAGCGTAAGCCCCCAGGTTGATCACCATGGCGATGAATGAGGCCGTTTCGGCGGACAGTTTGAATCCCGCCGCAGGCAAGCCAAAAAAGATGAAAAACAGTTGCACGATGAAAGGCGTGTTGCGGATCAGCTCGACATAGCCGCCCACCACCGCCTTGAGCCAGCCCGGTGCCAGCGTGTCACCAAAGCCGCGCCCACGCACCCAGGCGCAGCCAATGCCCAGCAGGGTGCCTACGAGTACGGCGGCGACAGTCAGCGCCAGCGTCCATGCCACGCCGGTTAGCAGCAGGGGCCACTCGGACAGCACCGCGCCAAAATCAAGCTCGATCCGCATGGCGGTCCAACCGGCGATTCAGGATGCCGGGCTTATTGCGGCAGGTCACCCAGAGGGCGGCCCAGCCACTTCTTGGACATGCTGTCAAGTTCGCCAGACTTCCTGGCTTCGGCGATGATGTCGTTCACCTTGGACTTGAGTTTGTCCTCACCCTTGGCGATGCCGATGAAGTTGGGGCTGTCTTTGAGCAACAACTTGTATTCAACGGAAAGCTGTGGGTTTTTGGCCATCATGTTGCCCGCCACCGAGGCACCCAAGGCGGTGAACTGGACCTGGCCCGCCACAAACGCGGCGATGGTGGCGTTGTTGTCTTCAAAGCGTTTGGTGTCCGTGGAGGCAGGGGCCACCTTGCTCAGCTCCTGGTCTTCCATGGCGCCACGGGTTACGCCTACGGTTTTGCCCGCCAGATCGGCAAAACTTTTCACACTGACATTTTTGGGGCCAAACACGGCTTGGAAAAACGGCGAATACGCAGCAGAGAAGTCGATGACCTTTTCACGTTCGGCGTTTTTGCCCAAAGTGGCAATCACCAGGTCAGCCTTGCGTGTTTGCAGCGCCGGAATGCGGCTGGCGCTGACCACGGGCACCAACTCCACCGCGACCCCGAGCTTTTTGCCAATCAGATTGGCCATGTCGATATCCAGCCCGACGGGTTTCAGGTCGGTACCTACAAAACCGTAGGGTGCCGAGTCAGTCTGAACCGCCACCTTGAGTACCTTCGATTTCATGACATCGTCAAGTGCTGTCTGGGCTTGGGCAGCAGCCCCGACCAGCAGAGTGGACGCAGCAAAAAGAAGGGAAAGACGGCGCTTGTTGAAAAACATCGGGTGCATGAGGGGGCTCCTGGGAGGGTTGGAAATCGGGTGATATCTAGACAGCAAAATACGTGCCATCGGGCTCACATCACCATCTTTTACCCACCGCTCTCAGTGATCGCCCACCGGACGAATGCTCGGACCGGTGTTCGCCAAATCATCCGCTTGTTTGCATGGATCTATCAAAAACAATAGCTGTCAGTCCTTGTTGCAAAAGGGCTAGAAGGCTAAAAAGCATGCAAACTACTTAACACCCATCGACTTGTTGACAATGCCCAGCACGGTGTTCAGGTCTTCAATCGGCACCTGACCCGGGGCCGAGGCGGCGGCGCCCACAGCGAAGCTCAGGGCCGAGCCGAACACGCCGCCAATCATGCGGGTGATCGCGCCCAGCGGCCCCATGGACATGCTGATGAGCGGAATGCGCAGCTTTTTGCTGGCGTCACGCGTGGCGGTCAGCAGGGTCAGCACATCGTCCAGATTGCGCGGCATGACGGCCACCTTGGCCACGTCGGCACCCAACTGGTCGGCCAGCAGGAATTTGCTGGCCAGTGTTTCCAGGCCTGGCGTGAACGAAAAATTGTGGAACGACAGGACCAGCAGCACACCGCTGTCGCAGGCGCTGGCGCGCACCTGGGCGATGTTGGCCGGGTCGTTGGCCATTTCGTAGTCGATCAAATCGATGCAATTGCTGGCGCAAACCTTTTTGTACAAAGCAATGACCTGCGCTTCGGTCAGGGCGATTTTTTCGCCGCCCTCGATGATGGAGCGGCGGGTGAACAACAACGGGATACTGCCTGCTTTGTTTTTGATAGCCGTAGCTGTAGCTATGACGGCGGTTGAGTCGCCAATTTGCTCAAAAAAATCGACCCGCCATTCCAGCATGTCAGGCTTTTTGTGCAGCACCACATCGAGCTCGGCCATGAGTTTGTCAAAGGTGCGTCCGACCATCGGGGTGCAGATCAGCGGAAATTTGCCGCCAGCGATGGGCTTGCCGCCCAGTTCAATGTGTTTTGGTATGTGCATGTTGTGCCTCCTCCGTCAAAAATACCCGCCCGTGCCAGGTGGGCACAAACAGGCACTTTACGCCATGTGAGGGCAGGTTTGCAAACCGCAGCCGCGCAGCAGCAGTGACACCACATGTTCAGTGGCTTGCGCCTGGTCTTTGGGTGTGAGTTCGGTATGGCCCAGCACGGCACACACCTGCACCTCAAAGTCGGCATAGGTCTGGGTCGCCGCCCAGATGGTGAAAAACAGGTGCAGCGGGTCGACCTCGGCCATGCGCCCGTCGCGCACCCATTGGGCAATCACCTCGGCCTTGGCGAGCACCAGTTGGCGCAGGTCGGTGGCCAGCAAGGTTTTGACGACCGGTGCGCCGTGCAGCAGTTCGTTGGCAAACACGCGCGAGGCGTGCGGACGCGCGACAGACAGTGCCATCTTGGCGCGGATATAAGCCTCGATGGCGGTTTTCGGGTCAGCACCCAGAGTGATGACATCGGTGGGTGCCAGCCAGTCTTGCAGGGTTTGCGCCAGCACGGCGCGGTACAGGTCCTGCTTGGAACCAAAGTAATAGTGCAGGTTGGCTTTGGGTAGGTCAGCTTCCTGCGCGATGGCGGCCATGGTGGCACCGCCAAACCCGGCCCCGGCAAATACCCGCTCGGCAGCCGCCAGGATGCGTGCCTCGTTGGTCTGGCGGATCTGGCCTTTGGTGGCATCGTCTGCCGACGCGGTGAGGTGTTGGGTGGACAGGGGTGTCATCATTAAAAAGGGTCTTGGCCGTCAGGACAAGACCCTTTAGTCTGAATCGCTTCAGCTTACTTGGCGGCAGCGTCCCACACCACGTGCGAGTAAGCCGCTTTCCCCGGGTCTTTCTTGATCACCGGCGAGCTGCCAGCAGCCAGCAAGACTTTCACCGTGCGCTCGTAGGCGGCAGGGTCCAGGTAACCGATCTTGGGCGTGTTGGCGTTGCTGATCAGCTTGGCCACGTTTTCCATCTGCCGCAGTTGCACCTTCTCGGTGGCGCTGCCCGACATGTCGGCGGCGACCACGATCTTGGCGGCTTCATCCGGGTGCTTCACAGCTTCGTTCCAGCCCTTGAAAGAGGCTTTCAGGAACTTGGCCATCTTCGCCACAAAAGCCGGGTCTTTGAGCTTGGCGTCCATCACGTACAAGCCGTCCTCCAGCGAGGCCACGCCTTCTTTTTCATAGAAGAAGGTGACCAGATCGCTTTCCTTCACGCCCGCATCCACCACTTGCCAGTATTCGTTGTAAATCATGGTGGAGATACACGCGGCCTGGTTCTGCAGCAGCGGGTCCACATTGAAGCCCTGCTTCAGGATGGTGATGTCCTTGCCCGGCTTGTAGCCCAGCTTGGCCATCCAGTTCAGGAACGGGTACTCATTGCCGCCATACCAGACACCCAGGGTCTTGCCCTTGAAGTCTTTGGGGGTGGTCACGCCACTGGATTTCTTGCAGGTCAGCATCAGGCCCGACTTGTCAAACACCTGGGCAATGTTCACCAGAGGCACACCGGCTTCACGGGCGGCCAGCGCATCGGGCATCCAGTTCACCACCACGTCGGCACCGTTGCCGGCAATCACCTGCACCGGCGAGATGTCAGGGCCGCCCGGCTTGATGGTCACGTCCAGGCCAGCGTCCTTGTAGTAGCCCTTGCTTTGCGCCACGTAGTAGCCGGCAAACTGCGCTTGCGGCAGCCATTTGAGCTGCACGGTAACTTTGTCGGCCGCGCTGGCACCCATGCTGGCAGTCACGCCACACACAGCCAGAACTGCAGCCATCAGGCCGCTGGAGAACTTAAAAGAACGAGTCATGGGAAAAGCTCCTTGGGGGTTGGGGGAAAAACACATCGAAACCGTCAAACACCTCGCACCGAGGGGTGCCAGAACGCCGCACGCCGCTCAAACTGTACAAGAACCGCATAGGCCACCGAGCCGGTCACGGCCGCCACCACAATGGCACTCCACACCAGCGGCATGTTCATGCGCGAGGCCTCGGTCGAGATCCGGAAACCCAAGCCTGCCGTGGGTGAGCCAAAAAATTCGGCCACGATGGCACCAATCAATGCCAATGTTGCGTTGATCTTGAGCGCGCCAAAAATGAACGGCGTGGCAGAGGGCAGGCGCAGCGCCAGCAGGGTGCGCGAGTAGCTCGCGGCGTAGCTGTACATCAGCTCGCGCTCCAGCTTGCCGGTGGCCTTGAGCCCGGCGAGCGTGGAGACCATCATCGGGAAAAACGTCATCAGCACCACCACGGCCGCTTTGGAGGGCCACTCAAAGCCGAACCACATCACCGCAATCGGTGCCACCGCCACCAGCGGCACGGTGCTGGTCAGTGAGGCAATGGGCAGCAGCCCGCGCTGCAAAAACGGCTGGCGGTCAATGGCTACGGCCACCGCAAAACCCAGCCCCGAGCCCAAGGCCCAACCTATCAGCACCGCTTTGAGCACGGTCTGCTCAAAGTCGCCCCAAAGGATGTCACTGTGCTGGCCGATGGACTGCAGGATCAGGCCTGGCGGGGGCAGCAACACGCGCGGCACGTCAAACGCCACCACCAGCACTTGCCAGAAGTAAATGATCCAGATGCCGAACAGGGCTGCAGTGGCCATGCCCAGCCAGCGGCTGCCGTCCAGCGCCGCCATCATGCGCACCGACTGCGCGGCCAAAGCTGCGATAAAAACGGTGGCACACCAGAACAAAGCACCGGGCGAGCCGCCTTCAGGCAAAGTGCCTTGCGCGGCCGGGTGCAAAAACAGCAGAAATGCGCCGCCCAGACTGGCCAGCGCAAACAGCATGGCTTTTGTCAGCGGCTCGTTCATGCCTGTCCCCCGCGGCGACTCAGCACCAGCTTTTCCACTCCCACTACGGCAAAAGTCAGTGCCAGGCCCAGCAGCGCCGACATCACCAGCGCCGACCAGATTTGCACCGTGTTGCCGTAGTAAGAACCGGTGAGCAGCCGCGCACCCAAGCCCGCTACCGCACCGGTTGGCAATTCAGCCACCATCGCACCGACCAGTCCGGCCGCAATGCCCACGCGCAGCGCAGGGAACAAAAACGGCAACGACGCTGGAAAGCGCAGCAGCCACAAAGCCTGCCACTTGCTGGCCGCGTAGGTGTGCATCATCTCGGTCTCGATCCTTTGGGGCGAGCGCAGGCCCTGCACCATCGCCACAGTCACGGGAAAGAAGCACAAATACATGGCAATCACCGCCTTGGGTGCGACGCCCGAGAAGCCCAGACTGCCCAGAATCACCAGCACAATCGGCGCAATCGCCAGCACCGGAACGGTTTGTGACGCGACGATCCAAGGCAACAAGGCGCGGTCCAGCGTGCGCGAATGCACGATCAGCACCGCCAGAACCAGACCCAGCAAGGTGCCCATCACAAAGCCCCACAAGGTGGATTCGGCGGTGACTGCCACATGAAACAACAGGTTGCGCGGTGATGTCACCGGCCAATCGACAATGCTGCTCCAGAAATCAATCGCCACCTGGTGCGGCGTGGGCAGCACCGGGCGTTGCATGTCCATGGTGGCGGCGACCAGTTGCTGCCAGGTCCAGGGTGTGTCTGACGGCAGCACCCGCTCGATGGCTCCGGCCGAATTCATCCAGATGGCACCCAGGTACCAGATCACCAGAACGGCGAGCAGTATCACCACCACCGGCAGGCCGTCGCGCTTCAGGCGCTGAGCCAGTCCGGATTCGGTCTTAGTCATGATGGCCCTCGGCCAATGCTTCGCGTACTTCATGCGCCACCGCGATGAACTCGGTGGTGTCGCGCAGGCCCAGATGGCGGTCATCAGGCAGCGGCGAGTCAATCACCTTGACGATGCGTCCCGGGCGCGGCGACATGACGACGATCTTGGTGGACAGATACACCGCCTCGGCAATCGAGTGGGTCACAAACACCACCGTGCGGCGCTCTCTTTGCCATAGCTGCTGGAGCTGTTCATTCAAGCGGTCGCGGGTGATTTCGTCCAAAGCGCCAAAGGGCTCATCCATCATCAGAATTTTGGGTTCGAACGACAGCGCGCGGGCAATGGACACGCGCTGCTGCATGCCACCCGACAGTTGCCAAGGGTATTTGCTCTCGAAACCCTTCAGGCCCACGCGCTCCAGGTGCTCTTGGGCAATGGTTTTGGCATCCGCCTTGGTGCGGCCCTGAATCTGCAGCGGCAAGGTGACGTTGGCCAGCACATTGCGCCACGGAAACAGCGCCGGTGCCTGAAACACATAGCCGTAGGCGCGGGCCAGCCGGGCCTCATGCGGGCTCACGCCATTGACCAGCACCTGCCCGGCGCTGATCTTCTCCAGGTCGGCAATCACCCGCATCAACGTGGTTTTGCCGCAGCCGGATGGGCCAATGAGCGAGATGAATTCACCCTCATGGATGTTCAGATCAATGTCGGCTAGTGCATGCACCGGCGTGTCGGCGGTTTGATACACCACACTGGCTTGGCGAATCTCGACAGCCAGCCGCCCACCGGCAGGGGGCTGGAGTTTGGACAGGATGGGTGAATCTTCGGGGTGGTTCATGGGCACAGAAAAGGGGAGAAATTGCACCAAAAAGCAGCCTTGCCATCAAGAAACTAACCAGTTGGTCAACTTATTCTAGGGTGTCAAGCGAGTTTCGTGCCAAAAACAAGACCGACCACGGGTTAACCATGATGTCAGCGTCGGTGACAATGCCGGACCTTCTGCGACCCGGAATCCCTCCTGCCATGTTTCTTTTTTCACCCCATTTGCGAACGCGCATCGGCTACCTGCTGGTGCTGCTGCAGTTTGGTCTGCTGACGGTGCTGGGCGCGCTGGCGTTGCCGATGGTGTTGCAGGGCCAGGCCGGGCTGGCCTGCTGGGTGCTGCTGGCGCTCTCCGGCCTGCTGGGCGGCTGGACTCTGTTGCACAACCGCGTGGGGAATTTCAATGTGCACCCCGAGCCCAAAGCCAACGGCGTCATGGTCAGCAGCGGGCCCTACCGGCTGATCCGTCACCCCATGTACACCACCGTCTTGTTGGGCGCTGCTGCGATGGCCTGTGTGGCAGGTAGTGTGCTGGCCTGGCTGGCCTGGGCCGCGCTGTGGGCAGATCTGCTGGTCAAGGCCATGCTGGAGGAGCAGTGGCTGCGAGAGCACCATGCGACTTACGCCGCCTACTGCCAACAGTGCAAGCGCTTCATCCCCTGGATTTTTTAGCGCTGCTAAAGTGCGGGCTCAATGCCCGTTGCGCCAGTCCGCCCCACCAAGGTTGTCGGGACGATTGTCTTGCCATGTATTGTGCCGCTCGTCCCTGCGGTCATCACGTCGATCAAGACGCCGCTCGACGCGGTGATCGTACTCAGCCAGGATGATTGGCGCGGGCTGGCGTATCACCCGGTTGTCATATTGCAGGCGCACGGTGGGCATCACCATCACAGGCGGTTGCGCAACGATGCGCACCGGTTCGTCGTACATCACGTTGCGCATGGGCGCTTCGGGCATCACGCTGGCACCTACCGGACTGACGTTCAGGCGAATGATGGGGCCGGGGTCTTGCGGCATTTGCGTCTGGTAACGCTGGCCCGCGTAGTCATAGACCACGTTGTAGGCGACTGTGCGATTTTCGTAATAAGTCTGTGTGATGCAGCGCTGCACGTTTTGCACCTGCGGGTAGGCGTTGCCCTCAATGCGGTCACCCAGAATGGCACCGCCCATCAGCCCGACCATGGTGGCCACCGCGCGGCCACCGCCGTTACCAATGGCGTTGCCCATGGCTCCGCCTGCAATAGCACCCATCACCGCACCGGCACCGGAATTGCGTTGCTGCACCTGCACCTGTTCCACCGAGCACACGTTGCGTGGTACGCCGACCTGCTCCACGACCGGGGTGGCCGAGATCACGCGGCCCACTTCCTGGGCAAATCCCAGGGAGCTGGCAGCCAGTGCGGCGATCAGTAAGAGGGGCTTTTTCATGAGCTTCACCTTGTGGTGTGTTGAACAGGCCTTGATGGTGCCTGCCTTATGCCGCAGCAGCGTCGCAGGCGAGTAAAGCGACCGTAAAGAATGTGTCCAGGTGTCGGGCCCTGCACCCAACCTTGCCTAGCGCATGCGCCAGTGATAGCCGCGCAGGATCAGTGACGACATCTTCAGCGGCGCATTGCGCAGGCCCGCTGGCAGCCAGCGTGGCGAGTTCAGCGCAAAACGCGTCGCCCAGCGGGTGTAGGGCCGCAGCCAACTGGTTTTTTCGACGAAACGCTGCTTGTCCATGGGGAATCCTGTGTGAAACAGCCCTGATTTTTATCGCTCACGGATAAACTTGTCGCGTCGGTGTCAAACCGGGCTGGCATGACACGCCATTTGATGTGCCGCGTTGGGTCAATGCGCGCCAGCCGCTGCGTCGCCACCCGCCGCGCCAGCGCGCACATGGCGCGTTAGGAACACCAGCGGAATCATCGCCACAAAGATCGCCGCCGAGGCAAAAAAGATGTCGTTGGCGGCCAGCATGTAGGCTTGCTGGTTGGTCAGCCTGTCCACCATGGCCAATGACTGCTGGTGAGTGAGGCCGCCCGCCGCCAGTCCCGACAGCGTGCTGTTGGTGGCGCTGCTGCCCAGGTTGACATATTCGCTGAGCTGCGCATGGTGCAGAGCGGCGCGGTCCTGCCACAGCGTGGTGGCGATCGAGGTGCCAAACGACCCGGCCGTGATGCGCACGAAGTTCGACAGGCCCGATGCCGCAGCGATCCGGTCAGGCGACAGGCCCGAGAGAGTGATGGTCATAAGCGGGATGAAGAAAAACGCCATGGCCACGCCCTGGATCAGCGTCGGGATCATGATGGTGTCAAAGTCGGCCTGGGTGTTGAAGTTGGAGCGCATCCACAGCACTAGGCCGAACACCATGAAGGCAAAACCGGCAAAGTAGCGTGCATCAAATTTGGCGATGTTTTTGCCCACCAGCGGCGACAGAATCAACGCCATGATCCCCACCGGCGCCAGGATCATGCCCGCCTGCGTGGAGGTGTAGCCCATGTACTGCTGCAGCCAAAGGGGCAGCAGCACCACATTGCCAAAAAAAAGGCCGTACCCAATCGACAGCGACACCACGCCGGCCCAGAAATTGCGCCGCTTGAACAGCGACAAATCCACCACGGGGTGATCCTCGGTCAGCTCCCAGATCAGAAAGGCGGCCAGCCCCACTGCGGCGACAACAGCGAGCGCCACCATCTCTTGCGAGTGAAACCAGTCCAGCTCCTGCCCCTTGTCGAGCATGATCTGCAAGGAGCCCACCCAAATGACCAGCAGCGCCAGGCCGACCGAGTCGATCGGCAGCTTCTTGATCTGGGTCTCGCGCTTGTGGAAGATGGTCCAGGTCACCAGAGCCGCGCCCACGCCCACCGGGATGTTGATGAAAAAGATCCACGGCCAGGAGATGTTGTCGGTGATCCAGCCGCCCAGCAGTGGCCCCAGCACCGGGGCAATCAGCGTGGTCATCGACCACAGCGCCATCGCCGTTCCGGCTAACGCCTGCGGGTAGCTCGATAGCAGCAGCGCCTGTGACAGCGGAATCATCGGTCCGGCCACCGCCCCTTGCAGCACCCGAAAGATGATCAACGTGGTCATGTTGGGTGCCAGGCCGCATAGCCACGAGGTGATGACGAACAGGATGACGCTGGTAACAAACAGCCGCACCTGACCAAAGCGCTGTGACAGCCAGCCGGTGAGTGGCACGGCAATGGCATTGGCTACACCAAAACTGGTGATGACCCAGGTGCCCTGGTTCGGGCTGACTCCCAGGTCACCCGCAATGGCCGGCAGCGACACGTTGGCAATCGAGGTGTCAAGCACGTTCATGAACGTGGCGGCTGAGAGCGCCAGCGTGCCCCACAGGCGTGCCGAGCCGGTCAGGGGTGGCGGGTGGATGTAGCCAGCGGCGGGGGTGGAGTGGGACATGGGTCGGTTTGGGAATGTGGGTGGCGTGATCAGCGCGGAACGTTTGATGTTGTTGTCAATTTGCGGTTTGTGGCTTTTGACGCGATGTGGGTCGGCCTGACGCTCACAGTCGGGCGACGGTATTGGTCGTCCCCGGCGCAGCAGCCGGATGGGGCTCCCGCCTCATACTGGGGTGCAAGAAATCGGCGGGCACCCCATCCGGCTGCTACGCCGATAGCATTGGCGGGCGAGCGGTGAACAGGGGTACCGGCCCCCGGTTTTGCCCATTGAAAGTGACCAGCCACTGCCGGTCGAGTCGCCAAAACTGCCAGCGAGGCAGGGCCTTGGGCCGGCTGACGATTTCTGGTACTCCAGTATGAGGAAGCTGGCCCAAGGCCCTGCCTTGCGGGTGCGACCACAGCTTGCCGACGGGGGCTTGATAGTGCAGAGGCGTTCATAAACGGCTCAAAGTGCTAGCGGGATGCACGCGGGTTCACAGCTTGGCGTGTGGCTTGGCGCTACCCGCCTGCCCCAGATTGGCGGCAATCACGCGTTGCACCAACTGCTCTGCCGCGTCATCGGTGGTCAAGACAGCCGGTTGCGCAAGCGCAACGCGGGGCACGTCCGCCAGAGGCAATCCATCGGTCTTGGTGACATCCACCTCGGCCGTCATGGACAAACCCACCCGCAGCGGGTGCTCGGTGAGTTGTTGGGGTTCCAGCGCGATGCGCACCGGCACACGCTGCACCACCTTGATCCAGTTGCCGGTGGCGTTTTGCGCGGGCAATAGCGAAAAAGCCGCGCCCGTACCCGCGCCCAGACCACTCACCTTGCCGGTGTAGCTGACCTTTTTGCCGTACAGGTCAGCCACCAGCGTCACCGGCTGGCCGATGCGGATGCTGCGCAACTGCACTTCCTTGAAATTGGCCTCGACCCAGACATCGTTCAGGGCAATCACCGACATCAGCGGTGTGCCTGCCGCCACGCGCTGGCCGAGTTGCACCGTGCGTTTGGCCACATAGCCGTCCACAGGTGCCAGCAGCGCCGTGCGCTGGGTGGTCAGAAAGGCTTCGCGCAGGCGCGCGGCGGCCAGTTGCACGCTGGGCTGTTGCGGGACCTGTGTGCCCTCGGTCAGCGTCTGGTTGCTGGCGAGCTGTTCTTTGGCGGCCAAAACACCCGCCTGGGCGGCAGCCATTGTGCTTTGGGCGCTATCCAATTGTTGCTGCGTGTGTTGCAGTTCTTCCTTTGAGACGGCACCGTTGCCGCTGAGCGACTGGCGGCGTTTCAGGTCGTCGCTGGTGCGCTGCACATCAACGCGGGCCTTGGCAATGTCGGCCTCGCGCAGGGCGATTTGGGCCTGCAGCGTGGTGTTGTTGGCGTAGAGCGTGCGGGCTTGACGCACGGCTTGCGCCAGCGCGGCCTCGGCTTGGTCGAGGGCGATCTTCGCGTCCGCCGGGTCCAATTGCACCAGCGTCTGTCCAGCTTTGACGAAATCGGTGTCATTGGCCTGGATGGACAGCACCGTGCCGCTGATTTGGGGCGTGATCTGGATCACGTCGCCCTGCACGTAGGCGTTGTCGGTGTCCTCATAGTGGCTGGCCACCAGGTATTCATATGCCGCCCAACCCAGGCCTGCGACCACCACCACGGCGGCCAGAATGGTCAGGCCCTGCTTGCGTTTGGGGTTGTTGCCGGGTGGGGTCGGGGCTGGTGCGCTGGCTGTGGGTGGGGTGGGGGCAGAGGTGTCGGTCATGGTCATCAGTCCTGTCGGTGTTCAGCGAGGCTTATATATAAAAAGCAGCTCTAGCCCTTATTTAGAAAGGGCTGATAGCTACTTAAGTGATAGTTTTTCAGCGATGGCTGCTGGCGCTGGCGGGGTGTATCCGCCACCCAGCGCACGCGCCAGCGCGACCTGGTTTTGCAGCGCACGCGTGCCCAGCTCTGCGGCTTGGCGCTGCTGCGCCAGCACGGCGGTCTCGGCGTTGAGCACTTGCAGCGCATTGAGCATGCCGCTGGCGTAGCGCTGCTGCGCTGCGGCGTAAGCGTCTTGCGCTGCTCGGGCGGCTTCGGTCTGCTCGGCTTGCTGGCGGGCAATGGCCTGGCGGGAGGCAAGTTGGTCGACCACCTCGTGCACGGCGTTGATCACGGCGGCGTTGTAGCTCTCCACTGCTGCGTCGCGCTCGGCGGTTTTGCCACCCAGGTTGGCGCGCAGGCGTCCACTGTCAAACAGCGGCAGGCTGATGGCTGGGCCCACGCCCCATTGCTGGCTGCCAGACTGCAGCAACTGGCCCAGCCCGATGCTGGAAAAACCGGCAAACGCGGTGAGGTTGATGTTGGGGTAGAACTGCGCACGGGCAGCAGTGATGCCCTGGTCGGCCGCCTGCGCACGCCAGCGTGCCGCCGCCACATCAGCGCGCTGGCCTAGCAGGTTGGCGTTCACGCTGGTATCGAATGATATGGGTTTGATAGCTGCGAGCGCTTTAGGAATAAGGGCTGGAGGGTGATTTGGCTCTCCAAGCAGCGCTGCCAGGGCGTTGCGGGTGAGGGTGATTTGTTCGTCCAGCTGGGCCAGTTGGAGGCGCGCATCAGGCAGCGCGCCCTGGGCCTGGCGCAAATCCAGCGGCGTGTCCAGCCCGGCGTTAAAGCGGTCTTGCACCAGCTTGTGGGCCTCCTCGCGCTGCGCCAGGGTGCGGCTGACCACCGTGAGCTGCGCATTCAAACCGATCCAGGCAAAGTAAGTCTGCGCCACTTGGGCCGCCAGCAGCACACGCGCGGCCTGGGCATCGGCCTGGGCGGCGCGCTCGTTGCCCAACGCGGCTTGCAGGGCGGCGCGGTTTTTGCCGAAAAAGTCGAGCTCCCAACTCAGGCCCAACTGCGCCGTGCCACTGTCGATGACCGCGCCGCCCAGGGGGGGAGGAAACATGCCGTTGGCGGTGTAACGCTGGTGCGTCAGGTCCAGTTCGGCACCGAGTTGCGGGCCGCTGGCCGAGCCGGTGAGCTGCGTGGCAGCTTGTGCGGCAGCTATGCGGGTCTGCGCCAGCTTCAGGCTGGGGTTGGCCTGCAGCGCTTGCGCTTCCAGCTGGTCCAGCGTGTCGTCGCCAAAGGCGTGCCACCACTGGGTGTCCAGCGGCGCGGCGGTAGGGGCTGCAGGCGCAGGCAAACCCAGTGACGCAGCGTCGCGTACTTGGGCTTGCGGAGTGATGCCGGAAAAGTCGGCGCAGCCGGCCACGGTGGTCAGCGCCAGCGCAGCCACCAGTGCACCGGTGCCAAGACGCGTACCGACAACTTGTGCTTTCGACACGCCGGGAGATGAGGTGAACTTAGTGGTCATGGTTGTCCTTGGCTTCGCGCAGGGTTTGGGCGGTGGTGAGTACGCGGCGCAGCAGGCCTTTGAGCGTCTGCCATTCCTCAAACGAGAAGCCCGCCAGGTGCGTGTTTTGCACCCGGCTCAGCACGGCCGGAATCTGCTCGGCCGTGGCCGCACCGGCGGCGGTGAGTTCAATGTGCACCACCCGTCGGTCGTCCAGCGAACGCACACGCCGGCACAGTTGCTTGGCCTCCAGGCGATCCAGCAGGCGCGTCATGGAACCCGCGTCCAGATCAGACTCGCGTGCGAGTTCTGCGGCGGTGGAGCCGCAGCCCAGGTGCAATTTGAGCAACGGCACCCATTGCGCGTTGGTCAGGCCCAGCGGTTCAAGCTCGTGGTCCACCTCGCGTGAAATGTGGCTCACGATGCGTCGCATCATGAAACCTACGCTCTCGCCGGGCTGGTAGGTTTGGGTGCTATAGAAATCGGCTGCCGGGCTGGGTCCGGCAGCTTCAATGGGAGGAAGAGGGGTATTGGTGCTCACCCCGCTAATATACTTGCTTAAGCAACTATTGCTGTGACAGTCATTGGAATGTCAATGCTGATGACAGGGTCAACGCGTGGCTGACCCATGTGGATACAGGTGTGATGCAAGTGGCGTGGGCGCGCCGCCAGTCACCGGCGAGGCAGACTCAGTGGATGCCCAGCTGATCCAGCCCTGCCGCCAGCGTGGCCACGGTGCGGTCCACGTTGTGCAGTTTGTCCAGCCCGAACAGGCCGACCCGGAAGGTCATGAAATCGGCCGGTTCGTCGCACTGCAGCGGCACGCCGGTGGCAGTTTGCAGGCCGAGTGCCAGAAACTTCTTGCTGTTCTGGATGTCGGGGTCAGTGGTGTAACTCACCACGACGCCGGGGGCCTTGAAGCCGTTGGCGGCCACGCTGGCAAAGCCCCGGCTTTCCAGCAAGGCGCGCACCTTGCCACCGAGTTCGGCTTGTTCGCCGCGCACTTTCTCAAAACCGTAGTCACGCGTTTCCTGCATCACCGCGCGCAGGCTGACCAGTGCGTCGGTGGGCATGGTGGCGTGGTAGGCGTGGGCCCCGCTCTCGTAGGTTTCCATGATTTGCAGCCATTTCTTCAGGTCAGCCGCGTAGCTGCTGCTGGTGGTGCTATCAATGGTGGAGCGGGCCAAGTCGCTGAGCATGACCATGGCGCAGCAGGGTGTGCCGCTCCAGCCCTTTTGCGGCGCGGTCACCAGCACATCGACGCCCGTGGCCTGCATATCCACCCAGATGGTGCCCGAGGCCACGCAGTCCAGCACCAGCAAACCACCCACCTCGTGCACCGCGTCGGCCAGCGCGCGGATGTAGCTGTCGGGCAGCATCATGCCGCTGGAGGTTTCCACGTGCGGCGCAAACACCATGGCGGGTTTTTCAGTGCGGATGGTGGCCACGGCCTCTTCAATCGGGCACGGAATCCAGGGCGACTGGCTGCTGTCATTGACCCGGCGGGCTTTCAAGACGATGGTCTCGGACGGGATCTTGCCCATGTCAAAAATCTGCGACCAGCGGAAGCTGAACCAGCCATTGCGGATCACCAGCACCTTCTTGCCGGTGGCAAATTGCCGCGCCACGGCTTCCATACCAAAGGTGCCGCTGCCGGGCACGATGACCGCTGATTTGGCGTGGTACACCTCTTTCAGGATAGCCGAGATGTCACGCATGGCCCCCTGAAAACGCTTGGACATGTGGTTTAAGGCGCGGTCGGTGTACACCACCGAATATTCAAGCAGGCCGTCGGGGTCGATGGTGGAAAGCAGTGCGGGCATGGAAAAGCTCCTGTGAGTGTTATGGGAGTCAGCTTATCACGTCATTTGTGACCCCAACACGTGCACAAGCTGCTGGTTAACCCGGTGTGGCGAGAGCCAGCGGGGCCTCGGACTGCGCAACGACACGGTTGCGCCCGTCGTGCTTGGCCTGATATAGCGCCGTGTCCGCCGACTTGTAGGCCGCTGCCATGGGCAATGTGGGGTCCACACGGGTCACTCCGATGCTGATCGTGATGTTCAACGGCCGCTCATCGAGCTGGTAGGGGCTGTCTGCCAACGCTTGGCGCATGCGCTGCGCCACTTCTACCGCCTCGGGCAGTGACGTTTTGGGCAGCAAAACGGCAAACTCTTCGCCGCCGATGCGCGCCACCACGTTGGTTTGCCGCGTGGCCTGACTCAATTGGCGTGAAATGTGTTTGAGCACTTCATCGCCGACATCATGCCCGTAACTGTCGTTGATCGCCTTGAAGTGGTCAATGTCGATCATGGCCAGCGCCAGCGCGGTCAGATTGCGTCGGCTTTTGGCCATTTCCTGCTGAAACACGCTCTCGAAAAAGCGGCGATTGGGCAAGCCGGTCAGATGGTCCGTCAATGAGAGGTTTTCCAGCCGGGCCTCATTCTTCTCCGCCACCAGCTCCACCATCCACATGAAAATGAACATCGTCAGGATGGTGCTGGCCACGTAGCTGGCGCGGATGATTTGCACGGTGCTCTCGCTCCAGCCCAGCACTTCCGCCGCGGGTGGGTACGGGAAGTATTCAAAGTTCAGGAACAGCGCGGTGTTCAGCAGCAGCAGAAAGACGATGGAACGCCACTGTTTGAAAGGGAAGAATGCAATCGGAACGATAGCAAACAGAGTGAAATAGAAATGCACATTGAGATACGAGCCAAACGCCATAAAAACGGCTATGAGCTGGCTCACAACGGCTGAAAACGCCAGCCCCCAGCGCGCCAGATTATCCAACCCCTGTCGGTTGAACCACGGCACCATGGCAAGCAGGATACAAAACGGGAGTTCCGCGATAAATATCCGGGTGATTGTCCAGGACCGCAGGGTCAGCAGCAACGTGCTGCAATAGAGAAACAAAGACAGCAAAGCGATGAACGCACCAATGTTGGTGTGAAATATCTTGCGCTTCAAGGTCCAGTCGGGTTGGGTGTTGACACCCCAGCGCAACCATGAATTTAGCCCAAGCAGCATGTGCAGTTTTTGTTGGTATGCAATGGCGCTAGCCTAACCGGTATCTGGCCTGCCGTCCGGGTTGCTGCTTTGTGCAGCGCGCACCAGCCAAGTCAGAAAGGCCTGGGTTGCGGGCGGCGAATCGCCTCCCTCAGGCCGCACCAGGTAGTAGGCGCGGTTGCTGGCCAGCGCCTGCTCGCTGGCGACGACCAACTCGCCGCGCGCCAATTCGTCTTCCACCAGCAGTTTGGGCACCAGCGCCAGGCCCAGGCCGTGCACCGCAGCGGCGGCGGTCATGGAAAACAGCTCGAAACGCGGGCCAGCCAGCGCCAGTGGTGCGGCCACGCCTTGCGCCTCAAACCACTGCCGCCAGGCCTCGGGGCGGGTGCTTTGCTGCAGCAGCGGCAACTGGGCAATGGCAACGGGCGCTAGGCTGGCAGCGCCTTGCAGCAGGCCCGGGGCGCACACCGGCAGCACCAGTTCGTCGAGCAGCTTGACGGCTTGGGTGCCTGCCCATTGGCTGACCTGCTCGGGTGTACCGGCAAACAGTGCGGCATCAAACGGCGTGTCGGCAAACATGAAAGGGCGGGTGCGGGTTTCGATGTGCACGGTGAGATCGGGCTGTTCGGCCTTGAGCTGCGGCAGGCGCGGAATCAGCCAGCGCGTGGCAAAGGTCGGCACGGCGGCCAGGTGCAGCACGCTACTGCGGCCCTGGGTGCTCATCACCTCCAGTGTGTCTTGCTCCAGCGCCTGCAGCCGCATGGCGACCTGGGCGGCGTAGTCGCGGCCGCGCTCGGTCAGGTTCACGCCGTGGCGGGTGCGCTTGAACAGCGCCACGCCGACAAAGTCTTCCAACGCGGTGAGCTGGCGCGACACCGCCCCTTGGGTGAGTGCCAGCTCCTGTGCGGCGCGGGTGTAGCTTTGGTGGCGAGCCGCAGCGTCAAAGCAGGCCAGGGCTTGAAGGGAAGGTATTTTTCTGCGCATGATGTGTTGAATATACACAATAGATGAGTCTGGCGACAGACAAGGTACTATTGTTTATATAGCTATTAGCGCTTATTATGAATAGGCTGAGTCGACATTGTTTAGTCAACATCGGAAGCCTGAATGGGGGCATTTTGATCATATAAAGTGAAAAAAAATCATACCAAAGTGACTATAAATCGTTTGCTTGGCAGCTCGAGTGCGCGCTACCATGCGCTGACCCATCACCTACCGAAAGACACCCATGGCCAAGGCAAGTTTCAACTGGCAAGACCCCTTTTTGCTGGAGCAGCAGCTCACAGATGAAGAACGCATGATCAAGGACGCGGCGGCTGCCTACTGCCAGGACAAACTGCAGCCGCGCGTGATCCAGGCGTTTCGCAACGAGCAGACCGACCCGGCCATCTTCCGCGAGATGGGCGACCTCGGCCTGCTCGGGCCGACGATTCCCGAGGCCTATGGCGGCCCTGGCCTGAATTACGTCGCCTACGGCCTGATCGCCCGAGAGGTGGAGCGGGTGGACAGCGGTTACCGCAGCATGATGAGTGTGCAAAGTTCGCTGGTGATGTTGCCGATTTACGAGTTTGCCAATGAGGCCACGCGCCAAAAATACCTGCCTAAACTGGCCAACGGTGAGTCTATCGGCTGCTTCGGCCTGACCGAACCCAACCACGGCTCGGACCCGGCCAGCATGCTCAGCCGCGCGGTCAAAGTGCCCGGTGGCTACAAGCTGACAGGCAACAAGATGTGGATTTCCAACTCGCCGATTGCCGATGTGTTTGTGGTCTGGGCGAAAGAGGTGTCCGAGTCTGGCACGGTTGGGCCGATACGTGGCTTTGTGCTGGAGAAGGGTGCAGCGGGTCTGAGCGCCCCGGCGATTCACGGCAAGGTGGGCCTGCGCGCCAGCATCACCGGCGAGATCGTCATGGACGGCGTGTTTTGCCCCGAAGAAAACGCGTTCCCCGATGTGCAAGGCCTCAAAGGCCCGTTCACCTGCCTGAACAGCGCGCGTTACGGCATTGCCTGGGGTGCGTTGGGGGCGGCCGAAGATTGCTGGCTGCGTTCGCGCCAGTACGTGCTGGACCGCCAGCAGTTTGGTCGCCCGCTGGCAGCCAACCAGTTGATTCAAAAGAAGCTGGCCGACATGCAGACCGAGATTGCACTGGGTCTGCAAGGCTGCCTGCGCTTGGGGCGCATGAAGGACGAAGGCACAGCGGCGGTGGAAATCACGTCGATCCTCAAGCGCAACTCGTGTGGCAAGGCGCTGGATGTGGCCAGACTGGCGCGCGACATGATGGGCGGCAACGGCATCAGCGACGAGTTTGGCGTGGCGCGGCATCTGGTGAATCTGGAGGTGGTCAACACGTATGAAGGCACGCATGACATCCATGCGCTGATTTTGGGGCGGGCGCAGACGGGGATTCAGGCGTTTTGCTGATGTTGACAGGCTTGGTTTCAATGTGATTGATGCCCGCAAAAAGGCTGTCATTGCGGACTTCGATCCGCAATCCATGAACCCAGGTTGCCGGGTCGCAGCACGCGTCGTTGGTGTGCAAAGGTTTTGAAGACCAATCCAGGTGGCAAACTCCTATGAGAGCTCCGCTGTTGCATCTCGGGGTTGGTCTTTTGCTTCGACGACCCAAACCGCTCTTCAGGCCATGGGGGCTTGGGCCGGGGGCCGATTTCTGGGCTTTTGACAGTATGAGGCCCCCGGCCCAAGCCCCCGTGGCCCAGCCACAACGCTGGTCCGTCAAAGAATCCCAATCCGTATAGCCAGAGGCGAAAGCAAGCCTGCCAACGCAAACCACCCGGTTTCCCACTCATCACTGCAACGACAGCGACACAAAACCATGACCACCCAATCCGCCCTAAGCCACCTCAAAGTCCTCGACCTCTCCCGCGTATTGGCCGGCCCCTGGTGCACCCAGATGCTGGCCGACCTGGGCGCCGACGTGATCAAGGTCGAACGCCCCGGCGCGGGCGACGACACGCGTCACTGGGGCCCACCGTTCCTCAAGGATGCTGACGGCAACGACACGACGGAGGCCACCTACTTCACCGCCTGCAACCGCAACAAACGCGCCATCACGCTGGACATGGCCCAGCCTGAAGGCCAGGCGCTGATCCGCCAGATGGCCGCCAACAGCGACATCCTGGTCGAGAACTTCAAGGTCGGCGGTCTCAAGCAATACGGGCTGGACTACGAGAGCCTCAAAACCATCAACCCGCGCTTGATCTACTGCTCGGTAACCGGATTCGGCCAGACCGGCCCGTATGCCGAGCGCGCCGGATACGACCTGATGATCCAGGCCATGAGCGGGCTGATGAGCATCACCGGCCACGCCGACGACCAGCCCGGCGGCGGGCCGATGCGCATGGGCGTGGCGCTGGTCGACATCCTCACCGGCATCTACGCCACCAGCGCCATCCTCGCCGCTGTTGAGGCGCGCCACACCACCGGTGAAGGCCAACATATCGACATGGCGCTGCTCGACGTGGGCATGGCGGTGCTGGCGAATCAGGCGGCAGGTTTTTTGAACACCGGCAAAGTGCCACAGCGCCAGGGCAACACCCATCCCAGCCTCGCGCCGTATCAGACCTTTGCCACCCTGGACGGCTCGATGCTGCTGGCCATCGGCAACGACGGCCAGTTTGCCCGCTTCTGTGAAGCAGCGTGTCATACCGAATGGGCGGCGGACGTGCGTTTTGCCAGCAATACCTTGCGTGTACAGAACCGTGAGGCATTGGTCGCGCTGATGCTGCCCGTGACCCGCACGCGCAGCACCGCAGACTGGACAACGCTGCTCGAGGACAAGGCCGTACCCTGCGGCCCGATCAACGACCTGGCACAAGCCTTTGCCGACCCGCAGGTGCAAGCCAGAGGTTTGATACTAAAACAGCCGCTAGCCCTTATAGATAAAGCGCAAGCAGCTACTGAAAACATACCAAACCTAGCCGCGGTCAACACCGTGGCCAGCCCCTTGCGCCTGAGTGCCACCCCGCCCGTCGTGCGCCGTGCGCCGCCTACTTTGGGTGAACACACCGATGAAGTGCTGGCGGAACTCGGTCTGATGCCCGCTGACATTGAGGCTCTGCGCACGCGCGGGGTGGTGTGATCTGGCGGTGAACTGCGCTGCTTGGCGCGGAGAGTAAAAAACTGGTTGTAAAAATGGGGTATCTCCTTAGCTCCAATCCTGTCACAATCGCCCGGTGGCCACAACTTCAACCATGCCAATCGCAGGGGTTGACTACCCCAAAACCTGGAGCCAGTTCCTTGAATGGTTCCATTCTGAAGATGCCTGTCGGGCATTTCTTGAGGATTTGCGCTGGCCGGATAGATTCAACTGTCCAAAATGCTCAGTCGCAGATGTACCAATCAGGTCAACCCGTGGTCGTCTGGTGTGTCGGCATTGCAAGCACCAGGCATCCGTGACTGCTGGTTCTATCTTTGACAAAACCAGAACCGAATTGCGGGTATGGTTTGCAGCCATCTGGTACGTGACCAACCAAAAACATGGAATCAGCGCCCTTGGGCTTCAGCGCGTTCTCGGGCTGGGCAGTTATGAAACCGCCTGGACCATG
>CAIVHU010000310.1 GCA_903905735.1 uncultured beta proteobacterium | reverse complement strand
TGCTCACCACGTGAGCCTGTCAAACTGTTCATATCATCAGTCTCAACCGGTGCTTTGCGCAATTGGCATGATCACCTTGTGAGCCGTTGCCAAAATCCGGTCAAAACTAAGTGTTACTCCACCCCCAAAGCCTTAAACACAGCATCCACCGGATCCGAATAGAAACTGGTCTGAAACTTGGCGAACAACTCTCCCGGCACCGTCGCAATGTCGGTCACGCTGGACATGGGCAGCAGGATGCGTTTGGCACCGGCATCAAACGCCACTTGCATGCATTCCGCCAGGTTGCGCACTTGCACTATGGTGCCGCCCAGGCTCATGTCGCCCATCACCGCCAATTGCGACTGAACTGGCTTGCCCAGCGCCGCTGAACAAAAGGCAATGAAGCTGGCCAAGGTAAAAGCTTGAGGGGCACCGGTGTGCTGCAACTCCACCAGGTGCGTATGAAAATCCCGCTCGCCCGGCTTGATAGACGCGCTCACCCGT
Source organism: uncultured beta proteobacterium (assembly GCA_903905735.1). Classification (GTDB taxonomy): domain Bacteria; phylum Pseudomonadota; class Gammaproteobacteria; order Burkholderiales; family Burkholderiaceae_C; genus Rhodoferax. The sequence continues at coordinate 32,378 of CAIVHU010000310.1, read as the reverse complement.
GATGAGTTGGCTTTGAAATAATCAAATGCCACCCGCACTGCCTCACGCGGTGCCACGCCAGACACATTGGCTTTGCCGGTGCCGGGAATCGACTGAATCTCCAGCCGATAGATGCCAGGCATCTCAGTGGCACCCATGCTGATGGTGTGCAACGTACCTGGATTCAGTCGCCCTTCCGGCACCAAGGCACCGCTGGATTGCTCAGGCACGGTCACGAAGCGTTCTACACCGTCTTCCAGGTCGATGTAGCTGAAATGGACGTCATAAAACTCCATGCCCCCAATTTTCTTGAGTTGTTCTTTCACCCGGCGGCGTGCTTCCAAGGCGTATTCAAGGCACTTGCGCACCGAGTCCTTGGTGTATTCGCCATTGGGGCACACCAGCTTGAGGAGGCCAGAGGTGGTGCGCCGTACCGCGATAGTGTCGCGCTGGTTCAGGTTGTTGCCCAGCTTGAACCACTTGTCGATGGCGTCGGCAAAGCTCTGCTTGCGCATTTCGCGCAGGTATTCCGCCAGGTAATCAACAATCAAGCCGTACTGGTTGGTGAAAAACTCTGGCCGCATTTTGGGGATTTCCCAACCCGGCACGTAGGCATGGAATCGGTCAAAAAAGGCCGAGTCAATCATCGCTTCCGGGAACGGTGCCAGCAGGTGCGAGGTCTTGACCAGCGACTCGACGCTCTGGTTGATGTTGCCTACAAACACCATGGCTGCACTGGCGTTGATGGACTCCCGACCTCGGCTGAATGAGCCGGATGCCATGTAATCCTTCATGATTTGCACGCCGTCATGGTCTTTGAAGTTGATGCCAGCCACCTCATCGAACGCCACCACGTCCCACAGGCCGACCAGGCCGACTTTGCGCGCACCCATGTTGTAAAACAGGTTGGCCACGGTGGTCTGCCCGCCTGACACCAGAATGCTGTTCGGGCTGATTTCCTTGTAGATGTGGCTTTTGCCGGTGCCACGTGGCCCCAGTTCACAGAAGTTGTAGTTGTTTTCCACCAGCGGCACCATGCGGGCCAGGAGGTGCCACTTGACCCGCTCCTTGAAATGGGTGGGCTCCATGCCGGTGGAGCGAATTAGCGCATCCACCCACTGCTCATCGGTGAATGCCTTGCGCGCCTCGAACAGCTCGGCCATGTCCATGTTGGGCATCTGGATGGGTTTGAGCTCCGTCACAGCAAAGGGTGAACCCTTCTGGTCTTCCTCAAAGTGGTATTTCAGGGTGACGATGCACCAGATACCGCCGACCAGCAGCTTCTCGAATTGGCGCACGTAGGTGTCGGAAATCTCCGCGTTTTTGACGCCCAGATTCGACAGCAGGGCTTCGTACACGTCGCGCTTTTCATTGAGCTTGACGGTGACCTTGTCAATCACCTTGTAACTGCCTGCCTCCCGCACTTTGGATTTCACCTTTTCGGCCTCGTCCGGGCGCACATAGTTTTCAGTCAGGATGCGCTTCACGTTGACCAGCCCGTTTTGGATGACGCCCTCGTCATCACTGGCGCAATACATGCCCAGCAGGTACTCCAGCACATAAACCGGCACATTTGCGCCCTCTTTGATCAGCTTGGTCAGGTCTTTGCGAACCACTTTGCCTGCAAAGTGGGTGTTGAGCAGAGTGTCCAGACTGGTATCTGGCAGCGTTTCAGGGCTTGTCATGGGTTGCGTCATTTCAATTTTCAAAAGTCATTGCCAAAGGCCAGGTCAACCTTGATGGGCAGACGCAGCACTTCAATATTGGACACGGCGTCGCGCATCACCAAGTCATAACGCTTGCCTGGGTCGTGCGATCCAGTTAAAACTGTAAGAAGAATCGACCGCTTGCGATCGTCCATCGTGTGTGAGACGCTATCAAATGTGATGCTTTGCACATCACTGATGGGCTTGTCTCCAGCCTGGCTGTCACGCAATGACACGGTCACCGTACGGGCCAGCACCCGCTCTGACACGGCATCGGTCTGAATGAATTCAAAACGCTGGGTGTTGGTCACCACCTTGTTGACTGACCCCAGCAGGCTGATGCCAACCGATTTGGTCTTGGCGTGGTCAGCCTCACTCACCCCCACGGTCATTACCGGCACCACCACCTCTTGCGGCATGGCGCTGCCATGCACAAAACGCGCACCACCGGCAAAGTGAAAGCGGCTGGCCCCTTTGGGCAGCCAGAAATCCATGCTGGCTCCAAGCAAGGTGCCTGCAGTGACCAACGTATTGCCCGACCAGGCTTTGGGGCTGGTGCCCAGATCGTGCCCGATCAAATAGCGCTTTTTGGCGGTTATGGTGCCCGTTGGCTTGTCGTCCAAGGTCGATTTGTCTGAAACATCCAGGGCCGACTCCTGGTACATAAAACCATGGTCAGCCGTGACCAGCACAGTTGAGCCATTGAGTGAATTGATCACAAAACCCAGAACCTGAGCCAACTCTTGCACGGTTTGTGCCGCGGCTTCAAAGGTTTTGGTCTCTGAAGCTTGTTTGTCACCCAGCATGTCAATACGGTCGTGGTAGATGTAGATCAGGCGATAGTCGCGCACCAGTTCCCTGCCCTTTTCTTTACCCAAAGCCATCAGGTCTTCGGCTTTGACGGCCAAACCGCCAAAGGCTTTCAGGTGATCACTGCGCTGTTCCAGCGAGGCCACGGAATGACCGTCAGCCAACACATCCAGATTGGCACCTTCTTTATAAGCCAGCGTTTGGTGCGGCAGCAAGGCCGCCATGCCCAGTGCGGTGTAGCTGGGCAACACACCCAACATGCCATCCAGCGATGCCTTCAAGCGGTTTTTGCTGTTGATTTGTTGTGTGAGTTCTTGCGCCACTTCATACCGGAACGCATCCGAGATCAGCACAAACACCCGTTTCACGTTGCCGTCAAAGAGCGGCAACACCTTACGCTCGAAAAACTGCTGCTGCGGGGTCACTTCAGGCAAACGCCAGGTCGCCAGCAAGCCCTGTGGGCCTTCCAGCACTTTGGCCCAGGCCAGGCTCAATTGCGGGATGTACCATCCCGAGTACACGCTCTCAATACTGGCGCGTAACTCATGCAAAACAGCCCAGCCCATCGGCTCAACCGCATCGGCGGCGGTGTGAAAGTGGCGGTAAAGCTGGTCAAAGCGGAACAACCCGTCACGGTATTGGGCATAGGCGCTGCTGGCATCGGCAAAACTAAACCCTGCGACGTGTGCCGCTTTCAGGGCAAAGAAGTCAGCGGCAGCGGTCAACGCGTCGTAACTAGCAGCCAAGGCACGGGTGCGCTCATTGGCGCTGGCCAGCAGTGCATTGGCCCAATGGCCATCGCGGCGGCGCGCCATCAAGGTGCGCACCACGTCCATGTTGGCACCGGCACCGGCAACGATGCGGGTTTTGAGGTCCTGCACCACGCGCAACTCAATGTCTTCAAAGGTCATGCAATCGAGCAACTGCTCGGCGGTCTGGCTGGTCAGCAGCCCCTTCACATTCAATTCATCGGCTACGGCCTGAGCCAGCGCGTTGTAGTTGGCAAACTGCGCAATGTCGGAGCGCCACCGCCCGACAAACACCGATGCATTGGCTGCCAGGTTGGACTGTGGCAACACCAGATGTGCCAACTGGCGTGGGGCATCAGCATTCAAACTGCGGCAAAAGTCGGTCACCAAAATGCGCAGCAACAGGTCACGCAGGCTGGGCTTGGCATCCGCATAGCCCAGTTGCGCCTGCACCAGTGACCAAAAAGCCGGCAGCAGGTCATTGATGGCAATGTCTTGCCAGGCTTTGGGTTGCGCAGCCAAGTCGGCAACCCCATCCACCACCATGCCCGCATACAACTTTTGCAACATGGCAAACAGCTCAGGCTGGTCAGCACGGGTCAACACTGCCAGCATCTTGTTGTCCAGGTCGGTAGCGGTGTCGGTGGGCAGTACCAGGCGCTTGAGGCGATCCACCCGGTCTTTGGCACGCAGGAACTTGGCGCGGTCTTTCAGGTGTTGTCGTAGGCTTTGCGTCATCAGACCCAGGTCTTCCAACAAGATGGAGGTTGAATCTGCCCTAAATGACTTGCTGCGAAGGCGCACGTCAAGCAACCAGTCTTTGGTGTGTTCCGGCTCTGGTTTGGTACTGTAAATCAGCCATCGCTGGTTTGTGGCGCGATCAATGTCGAGCTTGATGCGCAATGCTGGCATGTCGTCCAGGCGCACCAGTTGCACATCCCCCAGTTGCAGGCTGTCCACCAGTGGCGCGAACTCGGCTTCCACGTCATGCCAGAAAACCACCGGGTGCGTGACAAAAATAGCAGCAAGGCTGTCGGTAATGCGTTTTTGGGTCATGGTTGTTCTGAATAGGCCCAAGCTGGGAGGGCGGCGTTTGGCTCATTGAGCAACACGTTGATGAAACTCAAAACTTGAGCGTTGGAGGGAGTCCTATCACGCGAAACTACCAAACCTGCGGCAACCCAGCTCAACGCATTGGCAATGGCATCCTCAGGCTCATGTATTCCCACCTCATAGTCAATAGTGGTGACACCCGCTGGTTGTGAAACAGAGTGGCTGCGGGCCTCAAAAGCATAGCAATAAGATTCACCAGTACCACCGGTGTCAACGTGCTCCCCCGGCTCCAATAGCCTGTACCCGTAGTCAGTGGGCGTCATATCCAGGCGGCCAGACAGGTTGCCGGATTCTGAGAACTTCTTTTTCAACAGCACTTCACCACGACTGATATTCGCCAGAATCAGATCAATATCAGTGAACGTCATTCCCTCATAGAAGCTTGAGTCCATCCTGGAGCGCGACTGCAAGGCCGCAAGTTGCCGGGCAACACCCAGTTGAATTTGATGCTCTGCACCCATGTCTTCAATCTGTTTCAGCAGCCGACAATGGTCAACGTGGATGCGGTCAAGTGAGGGCGCGTTGCTGACAGACATATAACCAAGATGCTCACAACCGCCAACGTCGATCGTCTGCAATTGTTCGGCACCGTTCACGCTGAACCAGCGCACGCCGCCGTCAACCATGATGGTTTTGAGCTTTGGCAAGTTTCGGCACACTAGCCAAGCTGGCCCATCTTCAGCGGCATGTATTTCTCTGAGGTTTGGCAGATTTTCAATAGCCACGTCGATGAAGGTGAAGGCTGGCAGAAAAATGGATTCGACGATCTCATTGTCTGAAATACGAATTTCACCCCCGTAAGTCAACCCTAAATTCTGAAAATCCAGAACCTTTGGATAGTCACCCAACAGCACGTTTTGATCATTCAGATACAGCATGTGATTTCCAGGGTTGCCCTCCCACTCACACCAGCAAACCCATGGACCTCCACAACACATCTAGGTCAGCGGGCACTGTGCGGGTACGCATAATGGCAAGGCGACGTTCTCTGGCAGGCTTTTGGCCCAGCAGACGGTTCAGTACCTGGTGCACCACCTGGGGATAGAAGTTTTTCGCATGAATCCATTGCGTGCAAAGCTGGCTCACGTCTTCATTAGCCAACTGGGCCTCCAATGCATGGACACGGGCCAAAACCGCATCTGCATCCAAGGTTGAATGCCACTCTTCGAACTTGACGCGCAGGGCTGCATCGTCCGGCATGGGCGGGTTGCCGAGTACCGAATCCGGAAAACCCATTTGTCGAAGTTGCTGCCACAGTGGACGCACGCCCTGCCACAGGGATGCGTGCCGCAGCCAGCCAGACAAATCTGCCAAAAACTCGTTGCGAAACTGTGCCTCACCACCCGTAATTTTTGCCTGCTGCTTGGGCGGAAAAGCCGCCCACAGTTCGGCCGGATCAATCAGGTAACTTTCAATACAAAAGCGCGGCAAGACCAGCAAATTGAGGCAGGCAGCGGATTGCTTGACAACTTCAGACTCGGTCCACTCATCACGGTCCACCAAACCCAACCAACTGGGCTCTTTCTTTAGCATCTTGACAACATCTGACTTTTTGCCAGCCGCAGCCAAAAGCCATGTCTTTTCCCACTCAGGAAACTTGCGCCCTAGAAAAATGCGAAAGGCATCGACATCATCCGGTCCTTCTACCAACAAAACGCGCAGACCGGTTTTGCCGATGAACTGGGTCTTGATCTGCTCGATGCGCTCTTCCAGCGTACTCATGCCGCGCTCCCCAGCTCAATGCGTTTGCCCGATGCCTCGTAGCGCTGCCAAATGTCGGGTTGGTGGGATGTGATGATGAGCTGCCCGCCAATGTCTGCCACCAGCTTTTCAAGACTGGACAACAAGCCGTTGACCAAAGACGGGTGCAAATACAAATCAGGCTCGTCGATCAACACCACGGCCCCTTGTTCTGCCCAGCGTGCCAGCAGGTACAGCAAGATCAACACCTGATGTTCACCGGCGCTCAGGTCATCCAAGCCGTGCGATTGGCCCCGTTTGCCTTTGAGCTTGACACGCAAGCGGTTTTCACCGGGCTGAATGTCCGGGTCAATTTCCTTACCTGACAAAAAGGTGTTCAGCAGCCGAATCACCTCGTGGTACTTGTGCAGTTGCGTGGTCTTGAGCGTGATGAGCGAGGCTTCCAACTGGTCTTTCCAGTCTTCACTGGCCTGATATTTGGGCAGCCAGCGCCTGCCTGGCAATTCGGCGGTGTGCTCGCCCACATTGCGACGCGCGGACACCCAGCGACGCTCTTCGGCATCCAGAAAAACCACATTGGGCACATCTACCTTGTCAAACGACAAGATCATCTTTTTGCGTGCCTCGGCCCATTCCTGCACCCACGGCTCGGATGGCATGAAAACCTCTCGCTTTGGATTGCCCGGCTTACCGGTGCGGGCTATGCCTTCACCCAGCCAGACCACATCCGCATGTTGGGTACGCATGGTTTCACACCATGCCAAATCACCAAAAATCAGGCCAACAACCTGACCAGCTTTGGGAGCGTCGCTGAGGACGACTGCACAACCACCCCAGCGCTGCAACCATTCACGCGCCGCGTGGTTCCTGGGCAGGGCTTTGCGTTGATCCAGCCAATTGCCCAAAGCGTCCCACAGCATGGCCACGCTGCGCAAAACCGTCGATTTACCGCAGCCATTGGGGCCAGACAGCAAGGTGCGCGACTCAATTTGGTCGTCCCAGTCATTGAGCAGGTCGATGCTCTGGGAGCCCAAAGGGCCGACATCTTCAAAATACAAGGCTCTAATTTTCATTTTTGTCCTTAACACTCGTTGCCTCAAACAAAGCGATAACACTCATTTTTTGCAGAACGTCAGTAGCAGGGGTAGGCCGCTTTCCAGGCTTTTTAAAGCCTGCCAACTTGGTGAGGTCAAGACCTGATGCACCTTTTGGAAGTCTTGGGCTGAGACCTGTAAGTGCCCCGGCGATACTGCCACCAATCACTGGGATAAGCGCAGCATCCAAACTCATCAAAAGAGCTTTATCAATAAGAGTTGCATTTAGAAGGGCACTGTCGGTATGGTTCCGAATGCCATGCTGAATGTGGTTTCTAATCACCTTTGCATAGTCAAGCCACAAATCCCAGACCTCATTGAGGCCAGGCTGCGATTGGATAACTTCATCCCACTTCATACCCTGTCGTAAATAGAGAATATTGAATAAAGCAGGAAATTTCTGTCGATCAGGAGTTACGTCGTTGTGATAGAGCCAGTTATTAGCATCCTCGTATCTAGCGCGATTCAATCGAAAACCGACAAACAAAATCTGCCTGAGCAAAGCTTCAGTTGCAGCATGCACTCGCCCAAAATAATCACGAACGTTTTCTTCTTGAACAACTCCAATTTTCCCAGCCACAAAAGAGCTTTTCTTCAGCCAATCGCTCCAGCCGGGTACGGTAAACGTCATTTCAGTCATCGTTGGTCCCACCCGTAACCGCCTTCACCTCCGCCAGCAAATCGCCAAACTTGCCATAGTTCACCTTCACCCCGTCATCCAGATCCAGGGTGATGCGCATGTCGGCGTAGTGGCTCAGTTTCTCTCTATACGCGAGCAATTCCGTTTTTCGAGCCAAAAAAATCATGCTGCTACCACCGGCGGGATGTCCCGTTCTAACCGCGTTGGCCCTGGCAGTGCCGACGGCTCCACAACTTCCTTGAACCCCAGGATGTCCAAGAAAAGGCCGTATCTATCCTCATACCGAATGGGCTTACTCATCTCCAGACCCACCAGTAACTATTCGAAACGGACTTGGACGTTCTCAATAGCAACTCCAGTCTAAGAAAAAACGCATCAATTTTGATTGTTTTCCCTTTTCAAAGAAAATTTGTCCGTTCCCATCACCCCAGTTGAATCCGTGCTCACTTTCAAAACAAAATAATGGTTTGGGGCGTTCGGAAGCAGTGTACTGAATGGGGTCAAACGTTCCAAACAAATGGAATCCACAAGCATCAAACTTCTCGGCACACTCTCCTATAAGTGAGTTAAAGCGATCAATCACCTCATCTGGTAATACCCTCAGCGTCAACAACTTATCAAGATCATTGTCCTCACCCAATCGTGACATCAGCGGCATAGTGAATTTTGGATCCGAGTAACTCTGGATCTGCAAAGCAGGAAAGGCCGTACCATCTGAATCTTCTAAAGTTCTCGCCCAATCAATCTCGACAAATGCCTTGATGCTTGGATCAAATCGGGGCACCGGCAACAGCTTGCTAAGTTGCACTTTTTCTTTTGGAATTACCCGAATGAACGCCTCTTCCCCAAGAAATTTTGCATGCCCTATAAAGACTTGAAGCAATCCTGTGCCCAAATCGATTTGTCCAAGCTCGCTGCAACGCGAGAGATCTAGTTGGATGATCGGAACCATAGGATGACCGGATTCCACCGGCCATTCAAAATCTTCACATGTGTAAATTGGCCCACAAAGAACATCACCCAGGCGGTCAATTTCTGACGGAGCCTTTTCAGCTAGAAGTGGTTCGAATGCATAACAACTGGCATCAATCCGAGATTGGTAATAGTCGATGATGTCTTCGTCGTAGTCGTCCACGTCATCAACATTTATCAATGAATGTCTAATTTCCTTCCAAAGCCTTGTCAGCTCGATGAATTCCTTTGGCGGCTTCAGCTTTGGGCTGCCTCTGACCTTGACTGGCGCATCACCCGATGCAGGGTCGTCTTGTGTCAGACCTATTAGCTCGCTTTCTGAAATGACTTGGACTCCCAACTTAATAGCCTTCTGAGATTTGGCAGTGCTCAAGTTCGGATCAGCCAGCACAAGGTAAGTCAATCCATCGAAGACATCGTCAACCAACTCAATTCCAACCGCTAAGAGCGGAGCCAGATAGTCCATCTTCTTCCGCCCGCTTGGCAGTTTGCCGCTAATGCAAATTGTCTTCGCTGTTACGGGTTTAGCCGGCAATTCGGTAATCTTTGATTTGTTATTCATCGCTCTGCTCCATGTTTTCAGAAATATCGCTTGCGTTGTCTGTCTACGCGCTAACGTTGAGAAAGGAAATCCGCACTCTTGAGCTTGTTACCCATCACCTTCTCCCGATCATTGCTAGTTCCCATTGAGCTAGAAAGTTGTCTTGCAAAACCGATCACCGCGAAGGTCGTTCATTCGTCGGTGTGAAGGGCTTACTCATCCCCCGCACCCCCCGTCACCACCTTCACGCTATCGAGCAAATCCCCAAACTTGCCATAGTTCACCTTCACCCCCTCATCCAGATCCAAGGTGATGCGCATATCGGCGTAGTGGCGCAGTTGTTCGTCGTAGGCCAGTAGCTCAGCGTGCTTCTTTTTGAGCTTGTCGATTTCTTTGGCCAGCTTGTTGCGCGCGGCGGTGCTGCTGGCGGCTGCGGCATCCTTGAACAGCATTTCGATGCGGCTTTGGATTTTGCCGGTGAGGGGCACGACGTATTCAGCGCGCATGCGGGCGAGTGTGCCCTCGTGGTAGCGATGCAGATAGACCAGTGCCTGGAAGGCGCCTTGTTTGCCGCTGCTGAAGAGCCAGTAGATGGGGCGCTTTTTATAGGTTTGCAGGTGGTCTTTGAAGAACTTGTCGGCGATGTAGCGGCGGATGGTCTCGTCTGGGGTCTCAGATGCTTTGGTGCCCAGGCTCTCGGCCAGCCATGCCATGTTTTCTTCCAGGGTTTCTAGACCCCAGACGGCGCGCAGGAATTCGCGAATGCGGTTGCAGGCATCGTCGGCAAACCAGATTTCGTCGGTGATGGGGACGATGCCGTCGGCATCTGCGGGGAATTGGATATAGCGGCTGGCATCAAACCCGACATTACCTGCGTGGGCGTAGATCAGGCCGGGCTCGTCGAGGCTGTAGCGGCCCATCATGCAGCCGATGGCATAGGAGATCAGGCGTTGGCAATCTTTTTCTCGGTCGGCGCGGGCCAAGGTGATTTGGGATTCGGGGACTTCGGGGGAGAGTTCGTCTTGGAGACCGTAGGCGTTGATGAAGATACGGTTGTTTTCTTCCTCAATACTCTTGAGGTTAGCCAAATTAGACTCGCACTTTGCCGACCATGAATTCCACGCCGCCTCCAATCGGCCATGGTCCCTTAAGCACAAATCCATGACTGAAAATCCCCAAGAGATTTCCGAACTGTCCCAGTCGGATTTAGCGACCGATTGAGCTATCCTTGCCGCCTCAACAGTTTCTTTGACAATTAATGTCGGAAGCTTTTTCACGCCGACCATGCTGTAGTCGAGAGTCGGGCAAAGTATGTTTAGGAAGAGCTGACAAACTTTTGAATTGAGAAGAGCACTCAACTCAAAGAGTTGATCTTGACTCTCTGCAAAGATGCAGGATCCTTTTGTGTCGAAGAGAAAACCAGGCTCACTCAATCGGCAGCCAAAATCTCCGCTCGACAAGCCAGAATAAGTAATGTTTGGAAGACAGTAATACTCGCGACTTTTGAGCCTGACCCACGTACCCTGTGGCAGGGTGGCAGTAAATGCCTTCATTTCCTCACCATCGCTCTGCCAATTTACGAAGAACTCATTGTTTCCGTACCATTTCCGGTAAGAACCACCCTTGTTATACGGAAACCATTTCTGCATCGAACGGTGCAAGTCATCCGAATTTTGACAATTCAATTCCGCCGTAGAGAAATCAACCTCATGCCACAGACGTAAAAAACGCTCGTTGTCTGAAGTAGCCATCCCCTGTTTGAACGTCGAAAACTGATCTATTGATTTACTCTCCACGAACGACGAAATAACTTTCTCACTTACCCAGTAGGCCAAAGGACTTCCCGGAATCTTCTTGAAATCGTCTTGTGCTATCGCACTAAAACGGTGTTGCTTTGCTAGAAGGGCCGCTTGCTTTTGATCTTCAGTCCCTTCGACCAATCGAAAAAATGCCGGCGTGTGACGTTGGACGTATTGCGCTTGAAAGACAAACGCTGTTGTTTGTACAACTTCGCCTGAAATCTCACTAAAGGCCCTCGCCCCAAGCTGAACCATAGTTTGAATCGTTCGTTCCCGCAGCAACCTTTCGCGAATCACTTCAAATGAAGACAGGAACATCCAACTCTGCATCGTTACGAAGCTGTTGAATCCGCTTGGTTTGCACAATGCAAAGCCCCGTTCCATGAACATCGAGAACAAATCCAATTTACTGTCAGGAAATATCTCTTTTGCAAAGTCCTTCAAGATCGGGTTCATTCCCTTGCCGCCCATATATGGCGGATTCGCCACCACCGCATCAAACTGCATCGCCAGCACCTGCGCCTGCTGCACCAACGGCAGCAAATCATCCGCCGCCGCACTGGCATACATATCCCCACTCTGGCGGACCAAGGCCAGCACCTGCGGCAACACAGCCAGATGCGTCTTTAGCGCATAGGGAATCTGGATCAGCGAGCCAAAGGTTTTGGCGTGTTCAAAGGTGTCCACCAGTGCCGTGATGGTGGCGCGCTGCACGTTGAACGGGGCCAAGTGGGTGGCAAGTTCGTCCACGCTCAGGCCCTTGCTTGTCTGCAAGCTCAGCACGTTGAGCTTGGTCGGCTGCAGGTTGCCGGCATCGTCCGTGGCAGTGAACAGGCGGCGGTCGTCGGCGCGGGCTTTCATCAGCAAGGCAAAGCCGGCCATTTGGGCGGCGCGGTCGTCAATGTCCAAACCAAAAAGGTTCTTTTCCAGGATCAGGCGCGGAATGGCTCTGGGTTGGTAGCCGCGCTCCAGGTAAATGGCCTTGAGCACGTCATAGGCCACCACCAGAATGTGGCCGCTGCCACAAGCCGGGTCCAAGACGGTGATGGATTCGGGGTTGAGGGTGTCGCCGTCTTCCCGCACGCGGGTCTGGATGAGGGCATCAAGCTGGGCTTGCACCTCGGGCGTTTGCTCTGCCGGGGTGATGTAGTACGGCCACTCACCTGCCAAGGTGCTTTGCGGGTTGGCCATCAGCCACAGGCGGCCCACGCTGTTTTGCACCAGGTATTGCACGATCCAGTTGGGCGTGAAGAGCTGGGTGGCTGCGGGGATGTCTTCGCTTTTGACCACCTTGCCGATGACCTGGTCCTTCTTCTCACTGATGTAGAACTGGTACAGCCATCCGATGATTTCGACCTCGGCCCAGTCTTCTTCAGGGATGGCTGCTATCAGTTTGGCAATGACGGAGTCGCTGCGCAGCAGGTTGTCGGGCAGCAGCAGCTCGGAGTCGTCGTCAATGCGCTCAAACAAAAAGGGCATGGCGCGGGACAAGACGTTGCACTGGGCCACCAGCAGCATGCGGTACAGCTCGCCATCTTGGGTGCCAGCGAGTTTGAGTTCCAGCACTTTCGCCTGGTTCAGACCGGGCAAGGGGTGGGCAGACTGCGGGTCGGCCAGGTCAGCTGCATGCGTCAGGATGTCGGGCAGCCCCCCTGCACTGCTGGACAAGGCCCGGTGGCCGTGGCCAAGGTAGTCGTGCAGCTCCATGTAGCGCAGTGCGGCAAAACGGTTGAACCAGGTGTAGGCCACGGCTTCCATGGTGTGGGCAAAGCCGTCTTTGCGGATGCGCCGGGCAAGTTGCTCGCGCTGGGCCTGCACTTTGATGGGCCAGGCTTGGCCAGCAATGACCACCACATCGCCTTGCGGCTGCGCTGGGGCGACATCCAGCGCACCGGCCTTTTCAGACAGGCCCAGCAGGTTGGCACGGGCAGTGACCGCTGAGATGAAGTCCTTGCGGGCTTGGGGGGCGTAGGACTTGAGGGCGGCTTTGTTCATGGTAATTTTTTATAAAAAATCAGGCTCTAGCCCTTGCGGATGCTGCGCAAGTAGCTATTGAATATGCAGTGACCTGTGTGGTGAAGGGCATGGTGTGGAAGTGTCCTCATCCCCAAGGCGCCGCAGAAAACGTCATGGACGCGTTGTCACGCCGCCAGGTCACGCCGTCTTGATGCACGGCCAGCCACCAGGTTTGCATCAAGGGATTGGGTTTGGGTTTGGCAAACCCTTTTGGTGTGAGCAGGGCCAGGCACCAGGCAGGCTGCGGGTCACGCACCGAGGTGTAGTGAATGCCACCCACCTGTGCGGTGCGCGCCACCTGGGCCAGAGCTTGGGTGGCGCTGTAGTCTGTGGGATGTGACCAGTCGGAGGCTTGCGCACTGAACGGCGGCAGGCGCACATCGATCACCTGGGTTTTGACCTCGGCGCTGAAGGCGGTGTGGGCCACGGGTTGCAGTTTGTCCAGATCCACCGCATCTTTGAGAAACTTCCAGCGCCAGTAACCCAGCTCGGCACTGGCAGTGCGCGCTGACTCTGCGCCATAAAACACACCGGGGTCGGTGACGGCCCTGAAACGGGAGCCACCGCGCAAGGGGTAGTAGCGAAACGGTGTGGCCAGCAGATAGTCCAGCCCCTGGGTGGCGGCGGGTTGGGCGGGTTTACTGCTCTCCAGTAGAGATTCGAGCAGGTTTTGTTCGTCGTCGGTGTCAACGATCTTCATGGTGGATGCCGTGTGCTGGGCTTCCACCATGCGCCACACGGAGCCGGTCCAAGGCCGTGCCTCAGACGAGAGCGCGGCTGGCATCCAGGTACTGAACGACACGGACCAATCCTTCGGTGTGGCGAATGAGTTCAACCGGCTTGGCTTGCAGGCCCAGGTTGTCGCTGAGCAACCACTTGCGGGCGGTGGCCTCATCTCCCACGATGGAGTCCAACGAGCGAAACACGCGCACAAAGAGCAAGGCAAAGTCCCACTCTTTTCGCTTGGGGTCGAGCTGGTAGCTGCCGTTATAGAGCCGGGTGACGGTGGGGGCGCTCACACCCAGCACCTTGGCCAACAAGGCTTTGGACACGTTCAGCCGCTCGGCAGCACGAGCCACGGCCTTGCTCAACACCGCAGCGGCTTCAGGCTGCTGGGTCACTTTGGATGTGATGGCGGTCATGGTGCATCCCTCGTTTTAGAGTTTCATTGGAAACAATATAGCATTTTTATTTCTGTAGAAAAACAATTATTGCAAACGGGCCTTTTGACCGGCACGCACCGTGGTTAACAACTCGGTTCTCAGTTTGGTGACGAAGGCTTCAACATCTGCTTCGGTTTCCAGGTAACTCTTGGCAGAGAAATCAGCAGCACGAACCACCTTGGTGGGTTTGGCGGCTGGCAGCGGTACACAGGGCTGGCCGGTGTGAATCGGCTGCGCAACATTGCCTTGTGAGTCCACGTGGTGCACGGGCTTGGCGGCTGCGGCTTCGATCAGGGTGATGGCTTCGTCCATGGCATCACCACCCTGCCCTTGCAGGTAAAGGATTTGGGCGATGCTGGTTTGGCTGGCAATGCGGGCTTTGAGCTGTTGCAGTGCGTGCAAAGCCTTGTTGCAGACATCCGGTGTGGCGGTAACCGCGTTGAGCTTGGTTTGCACTTCAGCCAGTTTGCTGTCGATGGACAACAAGGCGGCTTCTCGCTTTTGGGCTGCCAGGCTTTCATTGATGCTGGTGACGCTGGCCAGCAGGGGTTCGATGCGGTTGACCTGGCTGTAGGGCTTGGGGTTGTCGCGGATCTTTTCCAGGTCACTCAGCGCGACAGCGGCTTGTGGCACTTTTTTCAGGGCCTCAAGGTTGTCGGCAAAGGCGCGCAAACCGTCGAGAAGCTTGCGCCAGGCGGTGATCTGGGTCTTGTAGAAGTTGACCAGGTCGTGAATGTCGTCCGCTGCATCCAGCCAGTCGTCTTTGGCAGTCAGCAGGGCTTCGATGAAAGCAAAACTGTCACGGGTGCTGAGTTGTTGGGCGATGCGGGTCAAGGCTGCGTCAATATCGGCTTTGCCGGGATGGTGGGCGGTGTTGGCGGTGAGGACAAAGCCTTTGAGCTCGGCTTGCCATTCGGTCAAGCGGGTTCGGAAGTCGGCCACCAGCGCGTCTTCTTCGTCGCGGCCCAGTTTTTGAAACAGGTCTTTGTAGAGTTCACGGGCACGTTTGAGGCTGCTGGCATCGGCCACCTTGCGCTTGAGGATGGACACCTGTTTGAAACGGGCTGATTTGGTCAGAGGCTCGATGGCGCTGGCCGGATCCAGATCCGAGCCTTCAAGCATGAGCTTGATTTCACCGGCCATGAACAGACGGGCGATCAGCAGTACGGTTTCCCACTCGGGCTTCCAGCCCCAGGGAATGCCGGCGAAACGGTCCACCACGTCAGACAACAGCACGCGGGTCTGGCTGGCAGCCAGGTTGAGGTAATCACGTAGCTCTTTGATGGCCAGGGCGTTGCCTTCATCCCCATTCAAGCCGAGACCGGGTGTGCTGAGGTTGTCGGCACTTAGCACGGCTTTGATTTCGGCTTGCGGATCGGCTTGGCGCACTTTCAAAAAGGGCAGCTTGCTGTAGGTGTTGGTGATGAGGTAGTTGAGCAAGTCGTCCAGCACCTTGTCTGGGCCAGCGGCTTTGATGGGCACCACTTGGCCCAAGGCAAAGAATTCGCCCGTGGTGATGAGTTCGCTGAGCTGGTGCACCAAGCGCAGGCGGCGTTCGCGGTTTTCGTCTTTACGGTCACCCAAGATGCGCTTAAGTGAGGGAGTGGCTTGGTCGGCTTTGGGGCTGACGATGTATTTTTCAATTTGCTGGTAGAGCGCCAGTTCAATGTCCAGCCTGTCCCCCTCGGTCAAGCGCACGATGGCTTTGCCATTGCCCTCACTGCTGCGCAGAATGCACTTGGCGGCTTGCAGCTTGTCGTAGTCGTCGCCCAGGGGCGTGAGTATTTCAAAGCTCAAGGCGTGGCTGGCCTGCCGCCAGGGCGCACCGTCAAGCAGGCGGTTGAATTCGTAGTCGCCCTTGGTGTCGCGGTGGCGCACCTTGGTTTGGCCTTTGAGAATCTCCTCAAAAATGATGTCGGCCAGCAGGCGCGACTTTTCAGCGGCAGAGACTTCGACATGGCCGATTTCACGGGCCACGTCGCGCTCTTCGTTGGTCAAAAAGAACCACAGGTCACCATTGCGGCTGACCAGGCGCTGCTGTTCCAGCCGGGCCAGGCTCTCCTGGATTTTGCGTTTGAGGGCGAGCTTATCGGCATCAATCTGGTCGATACACAGGGTGGCCAGGTTGTCGATGTTGGGTTTGACGATGTCGGGGATGTAACGGATGAGGAACATCGCCTTGAGCAACTGGCTGTCGTAAGGCTGCAGGCCGGGGTTTTGTGGGGCTTCGTCAATCGAGCGCTTGGCCATGCCGTCAATGAACGACTCGATGGACGGGTAAAAGTCGTATAACGGAACCAGTACGTTGGTGCTGTGATGGGCATTGCGCACGGCGGCAGACTGAAAGGCATCAAGCAACGAACGTTCACCTTTGGACAGGTGTTTGCCAGTTGCACCCACTTTGCGTATGGACTCAAATATCTTTTGCAGCAGGGTAATTTGGTAAGGCACAAACGGATAAGTAGCTGAAAAAACAGCCGAGTCTGTGTAGTTGGGCAGGCTGACCGCGTTGCCGACAAAACTGAGCTGGTTGTTGATCACGTCGCTTTTGCTGGCAAACACGTCTTTCAATGCGGCCTGGGCGGCCTCCGTTTTGGCCAACAGGCGTATGCCAATCACTTCATTGGCGTTGCTGCTAGCCAAAGACAAGCGCGTGTGAAAGCGACCTTGAATTTTGGAAAAGTCCTGGCTTTTGGCTTGGTTGTCTTCGCCAATGGCCGCGTCAATATCTTCCTGGCTGGTGACGATGATCCAAGCCCGGCCCTTGCACTTGGCACCAAGTTCTTCAGTGATGGTTTGCAAATTGAGCATCAGCGGTGAGCTGGTGCCAATGAATTGACCCACTTCATCCACCAAAAAGATCACCTTGTGCTGAGGCGGACGGGTGGCCAGATAGTCGTTGACAATTTTTGCAAAGCCTTCAATGTTGATGCGGTAGTCTTCGCGGGCGCGGTCAAACCACTGGGCGGCTGAATCAGCCGACATCTTGAGCGACTGCGCCAGGGCGGTGATGATGTCGTCCCGGTAAAAGGCCACCGCATCACGTTGTTCCTCCCATGAACTGCCGTTGGTACTCACAAAGGCAGCCTTAAACGCATCAAAAGCGCCTTTGCTGATCAGGTGTCGCTCCATGTTGGCAATGTGTGGCGCATCTCCCGATAGGCCCAACTTGTCGTTGAATACTCGCAAAAACACTTGCAGAATGGCATCGGGGTCGGATTTGTTGGCCTTGGCATCGATATTGAACAGCATGACATCGGCACTGCCTTGCACAGCACGCTGGATGTTGGCGAGCAGCATGGGGTCTTTGATTTTTTGGTCATCAAAGAAGGCAGCCGCTCGACGTGTTTCACCACCCAGCGGGTTTTGCGCTTCAATGTTTTCCAGTAGGTAGGACAGAATTTTGATGAAGTGCGACTTGCCTGAGCCAAAGAAACCGGAAACCCACACTCCCATGCGGTCAGTGATCGCGGGGTCATGCGGACGGTCCATCGCAGCAAGGTAGGCATCAAAGAACTTGTCCAAGTATTCCTTGATTTGCTGTGTGACTACATATTCTTCCAGCTCTTGCCAGACGCTGGCGGCATCCATTTGGTCGGCCTTGATGACGCCGTTGATGGGGCGGTCAATGGGTTTAACGAAAAGTTCGCGGATGTTCATGTTGGGACTCAAGTGGTTTCTGGCACCAGCCGGAAGGCGCGGTAGTAGTGGTCTTCGCTCAGGATGTTGAACAGGCGCAAGGAATGCCCGTCGTAGCGACCCGGAAAAAACATCAATAAGGGCGTGTTGCCCATGATGGGGTGCAAAGCTGATAGCAAGGTATGCGTTCGCAGCATGGGGTAAACGGCACCAACACCGGTCAGAATCATCAAATCAAGGGTGTCTATCTGGAACTGGCTGGCGATTTTTTGCGCCAGTTTGTCCTCTTTGAGCACCGAGCGTAGCGCGGCCAAGGTGCTGTCGTCACCCTTGTTTTTTTGCATCTCCAGGGTTTTGTCCAGCAGCTTGCGGTCTTCCAGCAAGCCCGTGACCAGTTGCAGCAAATCGACGGTGGCGACATTGAACACCGGGTCTTTTTTACCCAAAGCGGGTAACACGGTGCTGTTGAAAAAGTCCCGGACATCGAGTTCGCGCTCTGGCGGGTAATCAAAGACCCAGAAACCAATTTCATTGCCCAAGCCCTTGCTGTCCAGAAAATCACGGGAAGTGATGCGGGGAAGGATTTGATTCAAGCGCTCGTCAAGCGAGAGGGTCATGTGCGGCGCTCCAGACAGTCAAGAACATAGGTTTCGTGGTGGGTGCTCAAGTATCGGTGTACGTCTGGGTGCAGCGACTGTGGCGTCAACTTCATGGAGCGGGCACTTTCAAGGTATTTGGTTTCGGCCAAGATGCGCACAATGACCTGAAAAAGCTTGGCTTTGGTCGAATCAGACCAGCCAGACACAGCCGAGTCATGGTGGGCGCATTCGGCCAGATAGTTTTGCCAGTCTGACAGGGTGAGCGCCGGGTCGAGTCGGCGCTGGCAGTCTGCATAAGTCTTTCGAATGAAATAGCCCAAAAGCTGGCTGTGCTTGACAGCCGCCGCCAGCAACAACTGGTTGACCACTTCGCTTTCACGCTCAGTGATCAACTGCCAGGCTTGTGCATCCAAAGTGGTCAGACGTTTGCGCAGCAGTGTGGCCTGACGGCGGGCAGTGGCGGTCGTTTTCTTTTGCAGGATGTTGTCGATTTCAATGGCCTGCTGCCAGGCCGTCTCATCAGGAAGCGTCAGAAGCAGTTTGGCAACGCGTCTGCTTTCCAATGGGAGCAGGGAACCGGCGGAGATTTCGGCGTTGAAAGGAGCCATCCGAAGCGCTTGCCACTTCGGGTTAACGGTTTCATCGCTCATATGATGAGACCTCGACATTGGTAACTTCTGATGAAACTAATGGAAAGAATCTTGGCTATGGTGTTCCCAATTACAATGGAATTAATCTTTCATGTCTACACACAGAATGAAGCGCCGCTGTTTTTTTAATAAAAGAAGGACATGCAGACTCACTCAATGAATTGAGTAAATTAGAAGAAAGTTTAGAAAGTTCACCATCCACACAAAAAGACCAAAAAATCATCGCAATTATGAAGCCATAGCCATCAATATTATTTCGAATCAAATCCAAAGCACGAGAATTTATTTCTAGAATCACATTATTCAACAATGAAAATAGAACCGTCTTATCTTTTTTCTTATACTTTTTATTATTAATTAAATATGAATTTAAATCATCACATTTGATTATTAACAGTGATGAATTCTTAATGCAGAATAATCGCAGCTCTTGATAATACTCGTCACCACTATAACCACTAAATTTATTCATTTTGTTAACTTCTCTATGCAATTTAACTAAACAAACAACAAATTCAAAAAATTTATGTATTACTGTTGAATCAGCACCACCAAATCGATCTAATGCAATAGGGGTTATAGGAATTGTTCCAGAAAATAAATATGATGAAGGAAATTTTTTTTGGAGCTCTCCCCGCTCCTTTTCTCCAAAGAACGTTGCATAGCGACCTTTGTCGTTTGCAGAAATTGTGTATTTTGGTGTTGGGTTTTCAGAGAAATAGGCGCTGACAAAGTAAGAAATCGTATGGAACTTGAGCTCATCGTTTTTATATTCAAGATCTTCAGCATTCGTCAATATATTTATTAACTCGTCATCGTCCATTGCATCATAGTAATGCCCTAATTCATCAATAGAGGCAATACTGCAGAGTTTTTCAATAACAGGTTCCAATGGATTGTTGTATGGTGAAACACCCCCATCACCATGATAAACGGTCGTAACAAATGCTCTGCGATAATAGTCATACATCAAGCCGTACGTTACCGCATCTGATCCATACGCCGCATACGGGACATAATTTAGCTCATGATCCATATATTTGTGAAGAATTAGTGCATTTGGAGGTGGATCATTTCTTTGAAATAAATGACACGACAAGCCAAAATCATAAAATGATATGGAATCTACAACTGACTGATTTCTAATAAAATTATTAATTTTTAAAAAAAGATCATGGGTTTTAAGAAATCCGGCAGGACAATCAGTTTCATACAGATTAAAAAATCTCTCACTTTGTTTTTTGAAATCAGCAGGGTTGAATTTCATCTCCAAACCCTCAAGTGAGATACCAGTAATCCATTGGGCTTGTGGATTGCCCCAAATTAACACCAAATCCAGTGGAGTGATTAGGTGTGGTAACTCAAGTCTTCCATTTTTGCTATCAATCTTAGTTAAAGCATTCTTTATTGCATCGATGTTATTCGGCAGACCTTTGCACTGGAGAGCAGTATCAATGGCTTCCCGTAAGCCCATCAATCTTGACCTGACTTCAGCCAGATACCGGAGTTGTCGATGGCCCTTTGATGAAATTTTGGGTTTGATGGATATTAGCTCGGGGTGCATTTTTCTTGCCGTCGCCGGGGGGTTAGACAGTGCATCGACTACAGCAAGTTGGATCTTCTCCGACTGCGATCCAGACACAAAGTTGGCTAAGCCCACTTCGCTGTAACCCTTCATGAGCTTTGCAGCGACAAGCTTGTCGACACTCTTTTGCGCCAAATCAGGTGAATCAAAAGGCTTAACTTGGGTCTGACCAGCGGTGCCAATCTTGCCGTAACACACTTCGACGTCGCTCCCATTGATCCGAATTTCCCAAAACTTGGATGACTTCTCGTCTACGTATTCGAAGCGTCGGAACTGGCCACTTTCTGGGGTTGCGATGGATGTGGCAGCGCTGGATTTATCCATGATGATCTACTTTGATGGGTGTTGCGTGGAAACATAGTCTGAACTGCGTACCCTCTGCGAGGCAGCTACATCTACGGCACCATCTCTGCACAATTCAATCAATGCATCTTCAGAAATGACGGGAATACCCAGTTTTCGTGCCTTTTCAGCCTTGCTGCTGTTTGATACCGGATCGGCCAGCACCAGATAGGTCAAACCCTTGCTGACATCATCGACAAGTGCGAAGCCTGCTTCGCGCAAGGGTGCTTCATAGTCTGCTTTCTTCTTGCCACTGGGCAACTTGCCACTGATACAAACGGTTTGGGCTAGAGTTGCCGTCTCGGCAGAGTTGCCGCCGGGACTTACGTCTTGCACAATGACACCACGGGTCAGCATCTTGTCGATGACTGGCCCCATGGCATCAATACCATCCTGAATCGAGCCACCGATATTGGGCACACCAGCCAAGATCGCAACTGCAGGATCACGCAATTTGCCTGAGCGCCAGTCGGTCAGTGTGTCCATCGCACCACCTGCCGCTTTGATCATGAGTTCAACCCGGCGTTTTCCCAGATGATCCAAACCCAATGAACCCAAAAATTGGCTCAGGGTCAGCGTGCGTGTGGCATCAATGGCCTGCAGGATCGAGTCGGTTCTGCGTTCACCCAGGCGCAGGTCTCGCTCGGCGTGAGTGACCAAGTTCACCATCTGGTCCCAGCGACTGCGCAAGGTGTACAGGTCTGCCGCATCGGCCAAGTCCAGTTTTTCCACCATGGCGTGCAGCACCACATCGCCAATGCCCAAGATGTCCAGGCTGGATATCCAGCGGTTGATTTTGCCAATGGACTTTTTCGAACACTCCGAGTTCTTGCATTCGATGATGACGCCATCATCCCCACCCGTGGTGCGACGTCGCCCAACTTCGCCACCACAAAACGGGCATGCCGTTGGAACCGGGATAGGCTGACGATTAAGCGCACGGTCCGTCACTCGGATGATTTTGGGAATGATGTCGTTGGCCTTAACGACCCAGACCGAGTCACCGATGGCCACATCAAGTCGATCGATTTCATCGTAATTTGCCAGCGAAGCACTGCTGACCGTGGTCCCGCCAATATCAACGGGTCTGAGTTGCGCTGTAGGGTACAGTCCACCGGTATGTCCGCCACTGACCACCACTCCTTCGAGCACCGTCTCGGCACCGGTTGAATCAAATTTCCAAGCGATCTGACCTTTGGGGCGACCGGCAGTGATGCCCAGTTCGCGCTGTTTCGCGATGTCATCCACCTTCATGACCACACCGTCGATCCAGATGGGCAGGGTATCGCGAGTTTGCGCAATCTGCTGGAAATAAGCAATGGCGCTATCTGCACTCGTATGAATCTGATGCTGGATGACGTTGAAGCTAAGTTCAGCCATTCGTGCAGATTTCTGTGCTTCGGTTTGAAACACCACCGATTGGCCATCACGGGTTTCATCAAGGTCAAAGGCGAAGATTGTCAGGCAATCAGAGTGCTTGCCATTCTTGCGACCCATGATGCCGGTGCCGGCATTGCGTGGGTTTTTGCTACGGCTTGGGTCAAGCTTGGTCCAGTCTTCCACGGTCAGGATGACCTCAAAACGCACGGAACCACTGAAGCCAGCGTCCTGGTTGCCTACCCAGGCGGGCAGCCCCTTGAAACGCAGGGCGTTGGCCGTGATGTCTTCGCCAATGGTGCCGTCACCTCGCGAAATAGCTTGCACCAAGCGTCCGTCCCGGTAATAAGCGGCTGCGCTGGCACCGTCACCCTTGAGGCTGGCATGGATGGCTTTGACTTCATGCTTGCTGCACCACGTTCGGAACTCTTCTTCGGAATTGACCTTGCTTTGACTGCCCATGGGCATGGCATGGCGCGCTTTGGTCAGCATGGTGTCTGGCGGTACCGGTGAACCCACCAGTGCCAGGACAGGGTCGCTCGGGTCAAGAAGTCTGAGCTCGTCTTCCAGCGCGTCGTACTCAGCGTCGGTCATGACCGGCTCGTTGCTGTAGTAATACGCGTGCTTGGCTTTGAGGATGAGGTTGCGCAGGGCAATGGTGCGGGACATGGTCGTGCCTTTGTCTGATCAGCTAAGCAAGGCTACGAGGTGTTCATTCCCGTTCTTGATCGCAACATCCTTCGCGGTCAGGCCCTGATCGTCTTTAGTGTTACGGTTAGCACCAAACTTTAGAAGCAACTCACATGCCTGTGCATGGCCTTCGGTAGCGCCCATCATCAGCGGCGTGATGCCGATGTTGGTCTTCGCATCAATGTCTTGCGGCCTTCGGTCAAGTAGCTCTTGGAGTGCGCCAATGTAATTGCTGCCAGCGGCCAAGTGAATAGGCATTGCACCCGATTCGTGTCGGAGCGAACAGTCGGCACCGGCCTTCAGCAGCGCAAGGGCGCATCGATCATCGACCGGTTGCCCGGCATCTGGCGCAAGTAGCGACATGAACAGCGCGGTCTGACCTTCACCAATGCATTTGTTGATGTCCACACCAGCGGAGATCATGGCTTGAACCAAGTGAAGCTTGCGTCCCATCGCGGCCAAGACGAATGGCGAAGGATCGCCTATGTTTGGATTTGCACCATGACTCAGCAAGTAGTCGATGCACTGCTCTGCGTTACGGCGCAATATTCGGGTGCTTGAAGCGTTCTGCAAGGCGGCAAGCAGCATTACAAGCGCCGTCTGGCCCTCGGCATTCCTGTAGTTCACGTCAACGCCAGAAAGAACCAGATCCCGTAGCTCCTTCGCATCGGCGCGAATTGCAGCGGCGAGGAAGGCCGTTCCTTGGTCTGATTCAGGCTGAGTTTCGACTTCTGCCTCGTCACCAATTTGTAAAGCAGATTCAGTGGCTCCGTGTTTCCTCAAGAGCTTGGCGAGTTCTTCATCATCGTTTTCGAAGGCTTCAGACAAAAGTGAGGCCTCATCAGTTAGTACGTTTGGATTCGCGCCAGCCTTTAGCAATATCTCGATCAGATCCAGTGAGGATTCATCGTCGCCATCCTCGTCATCGTCCCCACCGCTAATCATCCGCTTGAGCTCTTTGAGTGCATCCAATGCCTTGTGATCACTGCGTGCGCCAATGGCCTGCAGAAGTGGTGTTCTGCCACGGGCACCAGTTGCGTTGACATCGGCACCAGCTTTCAAAAGCGCCTTGGAAATTTCAACGTGGCCCTTGCCTGCAGCATTGATCAGTGCTGTCCAGCCTTCGTGATCCGCAATATCTGGTGATGCCCCTGCCTTGAGAAGCAACTTTACGACTTCATCGTATCCCTCGTTGGAGGCGCGTTTCAAGGCAGTCCAACCATCGCCATCTGTCTTGTCAATTGCAACTTTCCTCTTGATAAGTGCCTTAACGATTGCTGTCATGCCGTTTGTCGAAGCTAGGATCAACGGTGTCGTCGATGTTGAGATTGCAATCTTGCTCTTGGCATCTGGATCTGGGTTGGCCCCGGCCTTAAGAAGCAGCTCTGCAGCGTCTTCGCTCGAACCGTTTGCCAAGGACCACATCAATGGCGTGTACCCTGAGTCGGACACGATGTTGAGGTCAGCTCCCAGTTTCAACAGAAGCGCGCACATTGGACAGTTGCCTCTGGCGGCGGCGACCGTTAAAGCGGTCTGGTTGCCAGACTTGCCCTGACTAGATCCAATTTCATAGGCCGCATTGACATCAGCGCCATGCTTTGCAAGCGTCTTGACCACGTCGTCGTGGCCCAAAAAGCAAGCAATGAGGAATGCCGAAAAGCTATCCTGCTTCCGCTGATTTACATCGACCCCAAGCTTTATCAGCTCTAAGACGATCTCGTTATGACCATTCTCAGCCGCTGTCATCAATGAAGTCGTTCCATCTGGAAGCGTCGAGTTGATCTCTGCACCATCATTCAACAATTGTTTCATTTTGCGTAGATCGCCATTGCCAATTGCTTGAAATAACGGCGGTAGTGGATCTTCTTCCAGTTCGGCAAGGCTTTCAAGGAGGTTCAACAACCCGCGAATTTGCGGTTGGTATTCGCTCGATCCATTCGTTCTGATGTCTTCAATGTCGTCTGTAATTCTTTCCAACATCGCGTCATCAAATTTTGATGCGATGCGCGGCTCACCAAGTAGTGATTCAAGTTGCTTTAATTTTTCGAGTGTCTCTTCTTCGTCAATATCAGACGAACCCGGGGCATCATCATCAACTTCTTCGTTTCCATCACCAGCGGTTTCGTCGTCTTCAACTTCCTCGCCATCCGCTGAATTACTGTCATAGGGCGGATTTTCCTTGCCAGGGTGGGTCAAGCGACCCACCAGCATGTTGCCAATGTCATGTATGCCGCCAAGCGGAATCCCCTCCATTCCTTCCGGAACAGCATCATCAGCGACAAACTCCATCATGGTTGTGCGCAAATTTTGGTCTATCATGCTTGTTGCGACCTTTGTTGCGGACAGCCCTGCATGATTTCGATGGTTGATATCTGCACCCAGGTGATATAGCGAACGGACCACGCCCAAGTGCCCTGCTTTGGTTGCCAGCAACATGGGACTGTTGCCATCAGAATCCTCCACGTTGAGTGAAACTCCGGCATCATGAAGATTCAAGATGGTTCCCAAATTACCGTCTTGTGCGGCATTCAACATGGCTTCCTGATCGCTCAAACTTGAATAGTCGCCGACTTCAGCCTTAAATTTCCGCAACATAGAAACCATGCCTTCACGCTGGCTCTCAATGGCCAGTGAAAGCGCAGTTTCATTGTCAACATCCCGGATGCTTGGGTCATCCCCACGCTCAAGATAGCGCTGAACCAACCTGGGGTGATTTCGCAGCACAGACAAAATCAGAGGCGTGTATTTGTAGTCGTTGTCCTGACTCAGGTTTGCGCCATGACTCAACAAATGATCAAGGACTTCATAGTCCTTATTGCGAGATCCAACAAAGGCAACGCGACTAAGTTGATCGGGGCGGATGATCGATCCGCCTTTGGTTTCAATGGCATGAATCAGCTCAAGGCTGCCATATTCAGCAACAGCCAGACCTAGAGTTTCTGCCGATCCGAAATCAGGCTTGGCACCCCGCTCAATCAGATGTAACGCCAAGTCCATGTGCAGTCGATCAACGGCTGCACTGAATGCGTTCAACCCGCTTCCAGGCATGGCCTGATCAATGTCGGCACCGGCGTCCAGCAACATATCTACACAACGACGACTATTGTTAGCAGATGCCATGATCAACGGTGTTTGACCGTTCGTCATCTTTGCATTGACATCTGCGCCATTGTCGATAAGCAGCTTCAGAAAATCTTGTTTTTTATCGGTCAACGCTTCGAAGATCGGCGTTGCCCCGTTTTTCCATTTCAAGTTGGGATTTGCCCCAGCGTCCACAAGACAACGAACAACACCAATGTTTCGCGACAGACCAACTGCAGCGTAGAGAAGACTCATTCCATCCAAAACGTCGTCAAATGACTTGTTGGGATTCGCACCGGCGATTATTTGCGCCTGGAACGGCTTGGGCTCCCCAAGCACAACCCAAGCAAGCGCTTGAGCGTCAGGTGACAACACACCAAAGTTTTTCGATACGGTTAGTTTTCTGAGCGCATCGACATCTTGCTGCGTAACGGCCTGGACAATTTTTTTCCAAATCAGCGCAATCTGTTTTTCCGGGCTCTTTACCACCTGCGGTTTAGCACGCAGACGTTTGATCGCTGCCGAAATCAACTTGGCTGATGATTCGTGGCCAGATTGCTTGGCCAAGTCGGCCAATGAATGCCCCCCATCAACTTTCCTGGTTGCGTCTGCACCCTTCTCGATCAACATATTGATCATCTCGTCCTGACCATGCATGACCGCGACATGCAGTGGGAACAGGGTTGTGGATTCGGCTCGAACTGATATGTCCGGGTTAGCATCATGATCAAGCAGAACCTTTGCGACGTCAGCACGGTTGTTCAGGACCGCGTGCAGGAGCGGCGTGCATCCCTGAGCGTCCACCGCATCAACAGGCGCGCCCAACCGAATCAGTGCAGTAGCTGCGCTGACATTGCCCGTGATAACGCAGTTGTGTAACGGCGTTCTCATTTCATGGTTCACGGCATTGAAATCAACGCCAGCAGTGCTCAATATCTGAACGGTTTTGTCATTACCCCCCGATGCTGCTGCATGCATCAAGTTTGAACCGTCAGAAAACGTAACTTTTGTTGACGCTCCGGCTTTCAAGAGCCGCTCCATGAGACGATTTGCACCACGGGTAGCCGCTACATATAAGGGAGTTGCCCCTGCGTTTTCACCGGATTTGGGGCCGAGGTTGACATCCGCTCCAGCCGCCAGAAGCTTTTCAACGAGCGCAAGAGCCTCATCGCCATGAATGGCTGCGATGAATAAGGGTACGTTGCCAACGTTGGACTGTTGGTTGATATTGGCCCCGGCTTTCAACAATGGGCCAACCAGTTCGACGTGGTGACCGTTCACAGCCAAATTCAGGGCGGT
The DNA here is from genome assembly GCA_903905735.1 of uncultured beta proteobacterium. Taxonomy (GTDB): domain Bacteria; phylum Pseudomonadota; class Gammaproteobacteria; order Burkholderiales; family Burkholderiaceae_C; genus Rhodoferax. The sequence goes on along the minus strand of CAIVHU010000310.1, from coordinate 4,833 downwards.
TTCACCATTTTCAGGCTCTGGATCGTTGACATCGGCCCCACTTTTCAGCAACTCAAGCAAGCGGTTCAAATTCCCTTCTGACGCGCAATCCCTGAGTTCTTGATTGCGTTTCTTGCCGTCTCCGAACAGTCCGAAAATCATGCTGACTCCTTGATTGAAATTTAGAAATGAAAAACAGATGTGGCAGGCAGCTTCTAGCGCTCAAACCACTGAATGAGCCAGCCAAGGATCAGGATGATTGGCAACAGCACGATGACGACCGACCAGAAAATGGCGAATAGTCCATTCGCAGCTTTGAGAAGCTCTTCAAGAAGCATGGCTCATTCCTTGAAATCGCCAATAATTGCGTTTGAGCGGAAGGCTAAACATATTTGGCAGCAGCCTCCAAAAACCCCTTCTGCACCTTGCTCCGCAACCCAGGTGGTGCCAACACCTGCACATCCGCCCCAAACTTCATGATGTCGCCAATCAGCTCGCGGTCATCTGCATACGGAAACGACAGCACATAACTGCCGTCCTCTTCAAAGGCACTCTCCTGCATCGGGTGCCAGGTCTCACCGGCCACCCAACGTGCCCGCTCTGGCGTAAACCTGAGCTTGGCCCAGCTTTGCGCCGCACCGTTGAAGATGCCGTAGCTGTTGCCCAGTGCCTGATCAATCGCCTTGGCTGATACCACTTTGGCATCTGTATCCATCACTTCAAGTTTGGTGATGGCGTCGATGCTGAAGTTACGCACGTCATCGCGCAGGTGGCACCAGGCGTCCAGATACCAGTTATCGCGGTAATGCACCAGACGCTGGGGTGAGACCTCGCGCTCGGTGGTGATGCCGTTTTGTCGGTTGAAGTGCCAGATCTTCAGGCGTTTACTGGCAAATGTGGCAGCGGCCACCAGTTCAAACGATTTGGCGACCACCTGGCGTTTGCCCGCATGAACGATGCGGATGCGCCTGGCCACGTCCTGACTGGCCAGCCCATGTTTGTCCATCAGTTGGGACAGGCGTTTTTGCAGGGGTTGCAGCTTGGCACCCAGCAGACCCGGCTCCAGTTGTTCCAGCAAATGCTGGATGGTGACCAGAGACAGTATTTCTTCCTGGCTGAACCAGAGGCCCGGCAATTCGCTCTCAGTCTGATCCTGCTCCAGTTGGTAGCCGCCGAGCTCGCGGTTGAAGGTGATGGGGACATGCAGTTGGTCGCGCAGTTTGGCAATGTCGCGCTTGACCGTGGCGCGCGAGACTTCCAGCACCGCCATGAGCTCCTCGGCAGAGACGGCCACGCGCTGGCACAGCAGGCTCTTGTAACGGTAAAGACGCACCACCTCACTCATCACCACTCCCCATGGTTGCCTGCACATTGGTTTTATTGCTTTTGTTCGGCAGGTGTCACAAATGATAGTCGACATCTTTGGCTCCACAGGGCGGCTTTGATCCATCATGCGACGTTCATTGACTGTGTTCTGCCCTGTGGAGCCGCTCCCTGCTTTCAACCTGCGTTACAGCTTGACCACGTTAGGGGGTTGCGGTCAGACCGGGGTGTTGGGCGGATTGCTGCCCTGCTGTTTGCGCCCCCTGCCCTCCTGACCTTTCTTGCGCAAAAAGGCCGGAATGACCATATCCGTCTCGTCCACGCTGTAGCGCACTTCTGACTTTGCCGACAGGCGGCCGGACATGCGCATGGCAGAAAAGCGTACTTCCTTGCGCATCATCTCGGGGTCACGTGCAGCGAGTTCCCGCAGGTGGTTAGCCACACCGCCTTCAAGTTGTTTGGCACCGGCTTCCCAGCCAGCAAACAGGTCGGTCATGCCGCCGCTGGTCACGTTGGCCACGGCTTGGCGAACCCGTGTTGGATTGGTGAACGTTGCCAGCGGCAGCAGCACATTGACTTTGTCGTCGTAGACCACCACTGACAAGGCATCGACCGGGGTCATGCAGTCAGCGATGTGGGTGACAAAGCGCAGGGCTTCTGTCAGGGGTTGACCGTCCATGCTGCCTGAGCGGTCCACTATCAGTGCCAGGCGCTTGGGGGTGATGGTGGATTTGAGGGATGACAGCAGGATGGTGGCTTGGGTCATGGGGGTTCTCCTTTTGGGTTGAACGATGAGCTGACCTCCTCAAAGGTCTGATCCATCGTCGTCGGATAAGGAGTTTGAGCCTGCCGGGGCTCATAGCGCGCACCTGCCGGACTGATCATTTAGCCAGCCAATTGCCGGGTTTGCTCAGGGATCAGGGTCATCTGGTGAGCCTGGTGGTATTTCTGCAGCACCGGTAAATCGTTTGGCCTTTTGCGCCTGTGGCCTACCAGTCTGCCGACACCACCTCAGTCATCGCCACCGCAGCGATCACAAGCAGTCATTTGCACCCCCACGGTATGGGTAAAGCCAGTCCAGCGAGGGTCCGCCACCTTTCCCTCACGTCTTGATGCTGGGCTGGCCTCCTCACAAGGAAGTCCGCACCATGCGCAAAAAATCCAGTTTCATAGTGCTGCTCACCCACGGCATCGCCGCCCTGGCTCAAACCGTCAGTGGCCATGTCTTTTGCGCTGGCACAACATTTGACCCCTCACCCGCTTCCGTGTCCATCAGTGGCACGGTAGCCGCAGCCGATGTGGGCTTACCCGGCGCCATCTGGGTTGGTATTGAAGATCCGCAAGCACCCGGTACACCTGCAGCATTTTTGACACCCAGTGGCTGGGTGGCCTGGACGACTGCTGGCTTTCCAACTTACGTGGAGACACCGGCCATCGGGTCAACATTTTCGTATTCAGCGTGCATCCCAGCATCGCCCACCGGGGGAGGCTGCGCCACCACCAGTGCCAGTTTTGTAGGGTGGAAGGTTTACGCGGGTTATGGCGTCTTAACGCCTGAGCACCAAACCTTGATTCAAAAGCGACGCGCCTCGCTCGATGCAGCCAAACCTCGGCTGCAGCAAAAGGGCAAGTGGCGTGCCGACTATGAGGATGACCAAGCTTTTCGCCATGCCTTGGTTCAAAAGTCAGCCAATGATGGCCGCTGGGGAGAGGCTCTGACGATTCCATTCATCAGTTGCACCCCGCCCGAGTCCGGTGATCAATGAATTTGTCCCCGAGAGGCGCCCATGGAAAACCTGACGGTTGAACAACAAAAACGCATCGCCCTGCTGGAGGCGTATGAAACCAAAACCGCACCCGAGCGCGACCTTCGTCGCAGCGGCATGGATCAGCACAAACAGGCCTACCACGAAAAATGGCTGCAATTGCGGTCCAGCATGGAAGCCACTCGCAGCGACCTGCAAACCAGGCTGAAAGGGCTGGGTGTCTCTGACCAGTCGATTTCCGCGTCGGTGGCCATTGAGCTGGCCAAACTCACTGAAAGCTATGACGCTGAAAAAGACCAGGCCGCGCGTGAATTGGATGGCACGCTGGCCAAACCACAAAGCTGGCTTGATTTCCTGAAAGAGTCCAAGCTGGAACAGCCCGATGACCCCATTTTTGACAGTCTGATCGAGGAAGCAGAAAAAGCACCGGACTCCGGCCTGGAAAGCTTCACCAAACAAACCGCACCGAACCTGGTCCTGTCCGATTTGCAAGCGCGCGAGGGCAAAGACGGGGTCATGGAATTCACCCGCGGCTTGACCGTGGCGCTGCGCGACATGGGAGATCGCCTGGATGTGCGCAAAACCGATGATCGCGACATTGAAGCTGCACTCAAGATTGCCGCCAAGAAATTCGACGTGGACAAGGGCCTGCTGCTGACCGGTGACACCGCATTCAAAGTCCGGGCTGCAGAAATTGGGGGCCGATTGGGCTATCCCTTGCAGAACACGGAACCTGAAGTCTTGCGGGCCTGGATGAAAGGAAAACTTCTCACCCAAGGGATTGAACCTGCCCGCATGCCCAGTGTCGATGTAAGCATCACCGGCAATCCAGCCATCAACCTGACGATGGCACCACCGGGCAAGACCCTGCTGCGTGCTGATCAGAGAACGATGGATGTTCTGATGGAGCGTCCCATAGCCGGGATTGATCTGCTGGGCAAAGACAAGATGGCCATGCCCAACGAACGCCTGCTGGCCGCCAACGCCAGCATCAAAGATCTGGGCTACCAGGCGATTCAGCAAATGGCCAGGGCTGACCTTGAACAACCCAACGGTGGCATCGAGCCCGGCTCTGTCGATCTGCTGCGAGAAAAAGGCATTTTGGACACGGACGGCAAACTCACCCAGCTTGGCACAGATGTGGTGATGGTGCGTGATGACCGCATCATCAGGGAGCGCGAAGCGCTGGAACCAGCGCAGAAGACCACGATTGCGCAGTATTTCAAAACCTCGGGTGACTACGTGCGCGAGGCCTTTCTGGAGGAGCGGGAGAAGGAGCGGAATAAGGCCGCGCCTGTCCTGTCTCAGGACCGACAAGACAAAGCACGCAAGCAGGAAAACAGATTTCAGGCCGACGACCAAGCGCCCAAACCCCGCCGCGTCGCTTTGGAAGAAGGCATTGAACGTTGAACCACCACGCCCGACCGCCAGGGGCATTTTTAAGGAAGACACCATGCAAGCCATGACACCCCTCTCCCCGCAAACCAGGGCCGAACTGGGCATACCAGCCGATACCCAACTGCATTCAGCGCGCGACGCCGAAAAACTCGGCATCGATCTCATCGGTCCCGAGCATGATGATGTCGATGCGTCGGATTTTGTCGAGGTGCATCATGACTGAACCCAAAAAAGACCTGCGTGAGCAAATCACGGACCGCATCGTCGCCTCCCTGGAGTCAGGCGTGATGCCCTGGCGCAAAGGTTGGACCAATGAAGGCGGTGTCGCTGCCGGACTACCCCGCAATGCGGTGTCCGGCCGCATTTA
>CAIVHU010000309.1 GCA_903905735.1 uncultured beta proteobacterium | reverse complement strand
CGCGACGCGTTCCAAGCCTCCGACTTTGGCCAACTCGCCGGGAGAAGGTGCTGAAAGTTCAAGATTGGCCGTCCAGAGCCCAACATGCGCAGATTCTTCCATGGACTGAACTTTCAACCTGTGCCGACCGGATAGGCATAAAACCAAGCTGCGTGATGGCTTGACCAGACGTGGGCCAGCAGGCAGACAGCGCTTGAAATATCATGCCCCGTTGCCAGCGCCCGAAAGAGAGTCCCTCCTATGTCTGATTTGCCCGCTTACACCCCACCCAAGGTCTGGACCTGGGACAAAGCCAACGGGGGTCAATTCGCCAACATCAACCGACCCATTGCCGTGCCAACGCACGAGGCTGCGTTGCCGAGGGGCCAACACCCACTGCAACTGTATTCTTTGGCCACGCCCAATGGTGTCAAGGTCACGGTGATGCTGGAAGAACTGCTGGCACTCGGCCACAGCGGCGCTGAATACGATGCCTGGCTGATTCGCATCAACCAGGGTGAACAGTTCGGCAGCGGGTTTGTGACGGTGAATCCCAATTCCAAAATTCCCGCACTGTTGGACTGCAGCGGGCCGGAGCAGATCCGGGTCTTCGAATCCGGCTCGATACTTTTGTACCTTGCCGAGAAATTTGGTGCCTTTTTGCCGGGCAAGCCCGCCCAACGTGCCGAATGTCTGTCGTGGTTGTTCTGGCAGATGGGCAGTGCGCCCTACCTGGGCGGTGGCTTCGGTCACTTTTACGCCTACGCGCCAGTAAAAATCGAATACGCCATTGACCGTTTCGCGATGGAAGTCAAACGCGAGTTGGATGTGCTTGACCGGCGACTTGCCGACCACCCCTACGTCAGTGGCGATGACTACACGATTGCCGACATGGCCATCTGGCCCTGGTATGGGGCACTGGTCAAAGGTTTGGTCTATGAGGCTAGCGAATTCCTGCAGGTTCAGGAGTACACCCATGTGATCCGCTGGGCTGACGAGATCGCCATGCGTCCAGCGGTCCAACGAGGGCGTATGGTCAACCGCGTCACCGGGCCACTGGAATCGCAGTTGCATGAACGACACGATGCCAGTGACTTCCATACGCGCACCCAAGACAAGCTGGAGGCTTCAAGATGATCACGCTTTACGACTGTGCCACCGCACCCAGCCCGCGTCGTGCACGCATCCTACTCGCCGAGAAAGGCATCGCCCACGAGACAGTTCAGGTTGATTTGAAAGTGAGTGAGCAACTCGGCGAGGCTTACCGCCAGATCAACCCCCAGTGCACGGTGCCAGCGCTGCGTACCGAGGAGGGCGTCGTGTTGACCAGCAACGCGGCGATTGCTGCTTATCTGGAGGCACGCTTCCCACTACCGCCCATGCTGGGCGTGACTCCGTTGGATAAGGCAGAAATTGCCGATTGGCATTGGCGTATTGAGTTTGAAGGTTTTTTGCCCATTGCCGAAGCATTTCGAAACAGTTCTGCGGCCATGCTGCATCGTGCCCTGCCGGGGCCGGTGAACTATGAGCAGATTCCCCAACTTGCCGAACGCGGACTGGCGAGGTTGCAACAATTCATAAATAGCCTGGACGAACGACTCCGGGACCGAGACTTCATTGCGGCCCAGCAGTTCAGCGTTGCTGACATTGCAGCGGTTGTGACCATCGACTTTGCACGCATCGTCAAGGTCCGGCCCGATGATCGTCACCCCAACCTGTTGCGCTGGCGATCGGCAATGGCTCAGCGGCCAACGATGACTTTGTAAACATCCTGCTGATCCTTTGATCAGTGTCAAATGTTGGCAAGGTATCGCCTGAGCAAACTTCGAGGCCTTATTCCGTCACACCTCGCATCCCGATTCATACCACGGCAATGCTCGCTCAAGTCCAGTTCGCCGGATCCACTTTGTAGTATCCGCTGAGTTCCTGGTACAGCGCAGGGTATTGCTTGGCCAACTCAGCACCCTGCTCGAAAAATGCTTCCGTGGCTACCGCAAAGAATTCAGCCGGGCTCTGTGCACCGTAGTGATTAAATAGCCCCTGCTCGCCATGCTGTACTTGGCTTTTCAAATCGCCATAGGCCTGGCTGAGCACCTGTTTCCAGCGCTGAGGGTTGTACTGCGTGTCACCCGCTGCAGGCGGTGGGGCACCTTGGGCAGCCCCGTTTTCCTGATCCAACTGGTGGGCAAACTCGTGCAGCACCACATTACGGCCGTCGTCAACCACGGCAGCGCCTTCCAGGGCGTCTTGCCACGACAAAATGACCCGCCCTTGCGACCATGATTCGCCCGACAGAGCCTGCCGCTGGTCTTGCTGCACACCAACACCATCGGTGACCGTGCGCTGAACGATGAAAGCCCCGGGGTAGACCAGGATTTGGCGCACATGGTCGTAGTGCTGCATGGAACGATTCAAAATCAGCAAGCAGGCTTGCGCCGCAATGACCACCCGCATCTCTTCGGTCACCTCCAAACCAGCGCAACCAATAAAAGGTTTTTCTGCAATGAAGATTTGGATGGACTTCTTGAGCTTCAACTGCAAGTCTGCGGGCATGCGCCGCACCAAGGGCACGCGGCGCTGCAACACCTTGCGCCAATGCGGGGGAAAGGGATGCATCAATGCCTGGCGCTGGCGGTAGGCGCGCAACCATGGTTGTCCTAGAAGCACCAGAATCAAACCCAGTGCGGCGGCACACAAAAAGTAGAAGACCAATGTTTCCCTTTTTGGCTAAGTCCATTTGGAAGCCAGTTAGCTGGGACTGGTATTGTCATTTTCAACATGGGCCGCATGGCTGACTTTCGCGTTGGAGGTACACGCCTTTCAGAGCCAAGGGGTGCTTAAACAGTCCTACAACATTCAACTTCCGAAATTGCCCACTCCAAACCTACGTCAACGTAAATAAATAAACCTATCAACTTATGAGGATTTGTGCTATTCTTTGTGGAGCATGAATTCACACTCTGAACTGCAGAAGAAATTCGCCTCCGTGTG
>CAIVHU010000308.1 GCA_903905735.1 uncultured beta proteobacterium | reverse complement strand
TTTTCTTATATGAAGACACGGAAAATCTGCTGTGCTTCATAGAGTCTTACGCAACGAGCACTCGGCGGCCCTGGCCTACGGTGTGGCGGCGATGGTGCTGATTCACGTGATCGGCACCATTGGCTACATGATCATCGGGCATCCCACCGCCACCGTGGTGGACAGCTTCTATATGACCTTCATCACCGTGGCGACGATTGGCTATGGTGAGGTAATTGACCTGAGCCACCACCCGATGGGGCGGCTGTTCACCGTGCTGATCGCTGTGCTGGGCATTGCCACCATGAGCTTTCTGTTCTCCACGCTGGTGGCGGTGTTGCTGGACTCTAAACTCAATGTCGGTTTGAGGAGAAAACGCATGGAAAAGCAGATTGCCAAGCTCAGCGGCCACTACATCGTGTGCGGCATTGGCCGCGTCGGCAGCAACGTGACCAGTGAATTGCTGAAAACCAAGCGCCCGGTGGTGATTATTGAGAGCGACCGCGAGGCGCTTGACCGCTGGCTCGAACATCACCCGCAAACACCCTACCTGCATGACGATGCCACCAGCGACGATGCCTTGCGCGCCGCCGGGCTGATGTCAGCCGCAGGCGTTTTTGCCGTCACGCCGGAAGACAGCCAGAACCTGATGGTGTCGCTATCGGTCAAACTGCTCAACCCCAAGGCACGCGTGGTGGCGCGGCTGCACGACATCAGCAACGCCAAAAAAGCCAAACGTGCCGGTGCTGATGAGGTGATCTCGCCCGATTTCACCGGCGGCATGCGCATTGCCTCGGCCATGGTGCGCCCGCATGTGGTGAATTTCATGGAAGAAATGCTGCACACCGACGAGGGTTTGCGGGTGGAAGAAGTCACCGTGGCCAGCCATATTGAAGCCACACCGCTGATCGACCTGGTGCCCAGATCGCGTGACTACATGCTGATGGCCACCCATGAACATGGCAAGTGGCTGTTCAACCCGGCCGATGACCATCTGGTCAAAGCCGGCACCACGTTGGTGCTGCTGGCCAACCCGGGCGGCCGGGCCCACTTGGAACATTTGCTGAACAACCCATGAGCCAAGCCATGAAACTCGCTACCTGGAATGTCAACTCGCTGACCGTGCGTCTACCGCAAGTGCTGGATTGGCTGGCCGCCAACCCGGTCGATGTGCTGGCGCTGCAAGAGCTCAAGATGACGGACAACAAGTTTCCCCATGCCGCGTTTGCCCAGGCCGGCTACAGCGCCCAGTGTTTTGGACAGAAAACCTACAACGGCGTGGCGCTGATCTCGCGCATACCAGCCACTGAGGTGGTCAAGAACATTCCCGGCTTTGACGACGACATGGCGCGCGTCATCAGTGCCACCTTTCCCCTTGGTGCTACGCCTGCCAAAGAATCTGAAACTGATAGCAGCTCGCCCTTTCATGACAAGGGTTTGATGGTGATTTGCGCCTATTTTCCCAACGGTCAGGAGCCGGGCAGCGACAAGTTTGAATACAAGCTGGCCTGGCTGGACGGCTTGCGCGCCTGGCTGCGCAGCGAGTTGCAAAGCCACCCGAATCTGGTGCTGATGGGCGACTACAACATCACCTTTGACGATGCCGACGTGTGGGACCCCGAAGGCATGCGCGACCAGATCCATTGCACCGATGAAGAACGCTACCACCTGCAGGC
>CAIVHU010000307.1 GCA_903905735.1 uncultured beta proteobacterium | reverse complement strand
TCCTCCAGGCGCAGCGTCCCACGCTCGCCGTCACCGGTAATTCCACTTTTGCTCATCACCTGCACCCCATCTCGTTGAACATGCAGCTGACGATAGCGAAAACTTCAAGCTATTTCATGCAGGCTTACCGGAAGGACACACATTAGCGAACTTCGTCGCTTACACGTTGAAATGGATATCGTTGCCGCTACTGCTTACGGATGGCAAGACATCAAACTCGATCACGACTTCCACGAAACCAAACAGGGCATCCGCTACACCATTTCAGAAGCCGCTCGCCGAGAGGTCCTCGACCGCCTGCTGGCCCTAAACCATCAGCGCCACACCGAAGAAGAAACTGCGATAACGGCAGTGTCTGTTTCGGTATCCGCTAACCGCGACCGTAAGTCGAAAGTCGTCAGCGGCCAAATCACGTTGGACCTGTAAGCCCGAATCATCCATGACTACATCCACCGCACCCACAGTAACACCAATTGCTGCGCCCGCACTTGTCACGGCAAGCCCTTCGGTCATCCGTGACGAACTCACCGACATGGTTGTCCGTGACCTGCTTGGCCCAGCTGGCGGCCCTGGCGAGGAGTTAAATCAATACGAAGACCATGCGTACCAACGTTACTTGGTTGGTATGCTTGCGCCAAAAGACAAGGAAGTTGACGGTGGCGAGTTGGACGAACTCGCCACGGGTGATGGCGATGAAGGCGAAGAAGGTCCAACTGATTCAGGCGTCCCTGCTGGCAGTACCTATTTCCCGTCATCAATGGGCCTGAGCTTTGTGGTTGCCGCGGACGTACAGGAAATTGTGGTTGAGGCTGATTGGGGGCAATACCTCAAGATCCAAAGCACATCCCAAGTCAAAAAGGACGGGAATCCCGCCAGAGTCTGGAAGCGAACACCGGTCATAGCGCCACCAATGTCACTCGTGCTGAAAGATGGTGTTATTGCTCCTGTGACCCTGCACCCTGAACATCCGCTGGTTGTGATGCAAGGGCGCATGCGCCCAACTGTTGATGGTTGGGTGGTAACTCTGTTCATGGTCAACCTGCAAGAAGAGCGCAAAGGTCCCAACGAGCCTAAGGACGAGGTCTGGTTGTTCCAGCCTAAGTTACGCGTTCATGGCGCCGATGACGCTCCCATCTTCGTACAACGCAAGAACGCTAAGGCCGACCTTTCCCGCATGGATCCGTTGACCCGTGAAGAGACTGCGACGCTTGAAATGCTGTATCGCCACCAACGCGAATTCGCAGTTGGCCACGGGATTTCCATTCACTCGACATTGCCTGAGCCCCTGGCTGAGCGTGCCGTCATGGTGGAAACCGAATGGGTGCCAATGTTTGAAGTCCCCCAGCAAACACCCCGTTCTGCCGACGATGATGAAAATCTTGCTGGCCTGACCATGGACATGAAGGCATTGAGCGAACTGCCCAAGGAAGGGTTGATAGCCAGCCTTCGCCATATTGAGACTGCGTACCGGGTCTGGATTAATGTTGAAGAAGTCAAGTTGCAATTACCCAAGGAACGGTTGCAGGGGCATGAAGAAGCCGCTCAACGATCCGTCAAAAGCTGCCGCAGGGCATTGGAGCGAATCAAGGCGGGTGTGAACTTGATTGAGTCGAACCCGCTGGCGGAGGAGGCGTTCCGCTTTGCAAATCGCGCCATGTGGCAACAGCGCATTCACTCTATCTTTGCACGCAAGGTTCGTAAAAAAGAATTGTCTATCGAAGATGGTGTGACGTCGCTTGACCTGCCCAAGAACCGCAGCTGGCGTCTTTTTCAGATGGCGTTCGTGTTGCTGAATTTGCCGAGCCTTACCGACCTGCACCATCCCGACCGCAGTCATGAAACCGATGCCGTCGCCGACCTGCTCTGGTTTGCCACCGGCGGCGGTAAAACTGAAGCCTATTTGGGCCTGACCGCTTACACGCTGGCTTTGCGTCGACTGCAAGGGGTGATTGAGGGTCGCAGCGGAGAGCATGGAATCGCAGTGCTGATGCGTTACACCCTGCGCCTCTTGACCTTGCAACAGTTCCAACGTGCGGCGGCTTTGATGTGTGCCTGCGAAACGATACGTCGTGCTGATATTGCCAAATGGGGCGACACCCCGTTCCGCTTGGGGTTGTGGGTTGGCAACAAAACCACCCCGAATACGCTGGCTTCTGCCGCCAATTCGTTGCGCCAACACAATGTCGGTGGCCGGCCATCATCTTCCGGCACACCGCATCAAATTACTTCGTGCCCTTGGTGTGGAAGTTCAATCAAAGAGCACCACCTTCACGTCTATGAAGCCCCTAGCGATATTGGCCGCTGCGTAACGTACTGCGGTGACAATCTTGGCCGCTGCGAATTCTCTGAGCGCCAGGCTCCCAAAGAGGGCTTGCCAGTAATGGTGGTGGACGAAGAGATCTATCGACGCCCCCCTTCCCTGTTGATCGCGACCGTGGACAAATTTGCGCAGATGCCTTGGAAGGGCCAGACGCAGATGTTGTTCGGCAAGGTGAATGCGGTATGTGATCGGCATGGCTTTCTGTCGCCCGAGGTGGGTGATGGTCAGTCACATCCATCACGCAACGGCCTGCCACGCGTCAACAACAGGCCTCATGGCTTTCTTCGACCGCCTGATCTGATCATCCAGGATGAATTGCACTTGATCAGTGGCCCGCTCGGTTCCATGGTGGGTCTGTATGAAGCGGCCGTTGATGAACTCTGTTCGTGGGTGGTCGATGGCAAGAAGGTACGGCCCAAAGTTGTGGCATCGACTGCAACGATTCGCCGGGCTCCTGACCAGGTTCAAAAGCTGTTTGTGCGTAAATTGGAAGTATTCCCGCCACAAGGCACCAGCATTCGCGACAGCTTCTTTGCTATCCAGCGCCCCACTGGCCCTCAGTATCCCGGCAGACGCTACATCGGTATCAGCGCCTTCGGTCGCCGCTATCCGGTGGCATTGATTCGCAGTTACGTCGCACATATGGCTGCAGCTCAGGTTCTCTTTGATAAGTACGACAGACTGGCCGACCCGTGGATGACGCTTGCCGGGTACTTCAACTCGATACGTGAGCTGGCGGGTACGCGACGTTTGGTTGAGGACGACATCAGGGCCCGTTTAAGGGATGCCGACCAACGCGGATTGGCCAAGCGGCGGGTCCGTGCGCTGGAGGAGCTAACCTCCCGCAAATCCGGCGTCGACATCCCCAAAATTCTGGAGCGCCTGGAAGCAACCTTTGACAAGACGCTGGAAGCACAGCGAACTGCTGACCGCAAAGAAGGTAAGCCGACGACATCCGCAGTGCCCTATGACGTGGTACTAGCCACCAACATGATCTCCGTGGGAGTCGATATTGAGCGCTTGGGTTTGATGCTGGTTGCTGGCCAACCTAAAAACACCTCGGAATACATCCAGGCCACCAGCCGCGTTGGCCGATCAAACGATGGCCCAGGTTTTGTGAGCACCGTGTTCAATTGGGCTCGCCCCCGAGATTTGTCTCATTACGAGCGATTTGAGCATTACCACGAAACCTTTTATAAGCACGTCGAAGCGCTGTCGGTCACCCCGTTTTCCGCACGTGCACTTGACCGCGGCTTAACCGGTGTCATGGTTGGTTTGATGCGGCTGGCAGACGACCACCTCAATGCCAACATGAAGGCAGGGGAAGTCACGGACACCGATCCCATCTGGGCGCAAGTGTTCGATGTGCTGAGCAAACGTGGAGGCAATGCCACCCACGACCCAGCAGTCGCTGCACGGATCAAGGACATGCTCGACCGCAGGCGGGACGCGTGGCTCAGCCGCGTCCATAAGCAGACCGATCACAAGCTGGGTTACCGGCCCGAGGGTGGTGCCACAGTTGGCTTGTTGGAAGAGGCTAGCGACAAGGATTGGGAAATGTTTACCTGCCTTAACTCGCTGCGCGACGTCGAAGGAACGGTTGACTTGGTGTTGGATCAAAAGTCCACTGGTTTGCGGACCGATTGAGGAAAAGACGATGAACGAACTCGGTGAACTCCGCCCCAGCCAGTTGATTTTTACATTTGGCATTGGATCGCTGGTTGATCTACCCAATATCTCAGCGCTGGTCATGGGACTGGATGATTGGGATACCAGCTACTGCAAGGAGGTTGAAGAAGACCGCCTGGTTGCTGCCATCCAAAAGCGCCTTGGTGCTCAGATGGGCAAGCTCTATCTGCCACCGATTAAACTTGAAAGCATGGAGCGGGATCCGGCGGCCCCGGCAGTCGGCGTGCCTGTTGTGCCGTTCCCGCGGTGGATGCGTTGCTCGCTTTGCGACACGCTGGCATCGGTGGAATCAGGCGTTTTCAAACTGGTACAAGATCCCTATCGACCTGACAAGACAGCCTATGTTCACCAAGGATGTCTCAAAAGTCAGGGCGGTCGAGCGCCATCAGCCTTGTCGGTTCGTTTTTTGGTTGCCTGTCGGGAGGGTCACCTATCGGATTTTCCTTGGCGAGCTTTTGTCCACAAGGGCAATGTTCCCTGCGCAGGGTCCCAGATGACGATGCGCGAGTTTGGCGCGTCAGGTGATGCTTCTGACATTGTCGTGAAGTGTGGATGTGGTGCTGAGCGACGCATGGCGGACGCATTTGATCCGGACTCACCGTTCGCCTGCACAGGTCACCATCCGCATCTTCGCTTGATCGAGCCGGGTTGCACCGAACCGGCCAAGGCGATTTTGCTGGGCTCATCCAACAGCTGGTTTCCCACCGCCTTGTCAGCGCTATCGATCCCGCGGGCGGTCGACAAAATCGGTAAGCTGGTGGAAGAGCAATGGGCTAAGCTGACCAATGCCACAACCATTGTCAAATTGGGTTTCTACCGCGAAGAGCAGCAGAACTATCAGTCCCTGATTCCGTTGTTTTCTGAATTTTCGGATGAGGAGATCTGGGCCGCAATTGAAGTCAAGCGTTCGGGTGCCAAGGACGGCAAAGTACCACCCGAAGATCTCAAACTTCCTGAATGGCAGGTGTTCTCTAACCCCGATTCCGCCGCAGAAAATCGTGACTTCAAGCTCACTCGCGTTGCCCCCCCCAAAGGTTTTGAGTCATTCTTTGAAGACACCGTGTTGGTGGAGCGCATTCGGGAAGTGCGGGCTTTGCTTGGCTTTACGCGTATCGAATCCAACGCCGACTTTGCCGAAGCAACTGTCACCATGGATGGTCGCCTCACCAAGCTCAGCCGTGAAAATCCGAAATGGCTACCCGCTTCTGAGGTCCGTGGCGAAGGCATTTTTTTGCGCATACGTGAAGAGGTGTTATTGGCCTGGCAGGACAAGCCGGAAGTGCAACAGCTTCAGCAGGAATTTCTTGATTCTCATAAGGCGTGGCGCAGGCTGCGCAAACTGCAACCGTTGGGGGAAGGATTTCCCGGCATTCGGCTGGTGCTGCTGCATTCGCTGTCGCATGCGCTCATGCGGCAAATCGTGCTGGACTGTGGTTACACCGCGGCCAGTGTGCGGGAACGCTTGTACTCCCGACTACCGGGTGAAGAAGGGGGCCCAATGGCAGGCATCCTGCTCTACACAGCCGCGCCCGACAGCGAAGGCACTCTAGGTGGATTGGTTGAACTAGGCGATCCGCTCACGCTGGGCAGGCATATGCAACAGGCACTGGAGAGCATGCGGCTCTGCGCATCCGATCCACTGTGTTCCGAACATCGACCAGATACGCTTGGCCGCGGCATACAGGGTGCCTGCTGTCATGCCTGCCAGTTCGCACCAGAAACATCTTGCGAGCGTGGCAATCGCTACTTGGACCGGTCTGTGCTGGTCAACACGTTCTCTGCTCGTGGTACTGCCTTCTTTGATAATTGACTATGCAGGATGTTTTCATTCACGCGGTCGAGGATCTGATCCGCAAATCCCCAGCCAGTTGGATGACATCCATGTGCGACGCGTTGAAGGGTTTTCCGGCTACGGCGACCTCAGAATTCGTACAGCAACGGCTGCCAGCGACCAACAACGCTGATTTGGCATTTTTGGCCGCAGAAGTTATCAAAAAAGCCAGCGGCCTGATGTCTTGGGAATCCTTGAGTTGGGCACTACGAACGTCCTTCGCGAGCTACCAGCGTAGCCAAGCTGAGCAGCACATTGAGTTGCTTTGGTCCGGACCATCACCCGCCGACCAAATACCGGCGCGCCGCATTGATCAAGCGCTATACGATCTAATTGCCAACGCTAAGCAAGACATCCTGTCGGTTACGTTTGCCGCGGCGAAAATCGAGCGACTTGCCAGTGAGCTATTGAAGGCCCACCACCGAGGCGTCCGCATACGCCTGATTCTTGAATTTGAGCAGTCATCCGAAGGCCAACTCAGCTACGACGCTATAAAAGCATTCCCCCCTGCGTTGGTCAAAGCAGCTGACATTTACTTTTGGCCCGTTGAAAAGCGTGAACGCAATCAGGCGGGACGTCCTGGAAAACTGCACGCGAAATTGGCCATCGTGGATGACACGATGTTGGTGTCCAGTGCGAACTTAACGGATGACGCGTTCAACAGAAATCTAGAATTGGGTGTCTTGGTTCGAAATCCGGTTTTTTTACGAACCACCACAAATCACATTCAAACGCTGATTTCCGATGGAACCTTCTGCCCTTTCAAGGCGCCGACCTACTAAGGACATTGTCACTGCGATATGCCTGAACTATCAAAAGACCTCGTCGCGCTACTTCAATACTTGGCACCTGGATTTCTTGTGGCCTGGGTGTTCTTTGGGCTGACTTCACATATCAAACCATCGCAATTTGAACGTGTCGTTCAAGCGTTAATCTTTACTGTCGTGATTCAAGTCCTGGTACTCGCTGAAGAACGCGGTCTCAAAGCTATTGGTCGCGCATTTTTACTTGGTCAATGGACAGATACCTCTGCAATTACGGCATCGATGTTGACGGCACTTTTGGTGGGACTATGCCTCTCGGCATGTGTAAACGCAGATGCATTCCACCGACTCACCAGACGTTTGGGGATATCGCATCGAACTGGTCACCCCTGTGAATGGTTCGGAACATTTTCTGACTACCCGCGCTATGTTGCACTCCAACTGAAAGATGGCAGCCGGGTGTTTGGTTGGCCGCAGGTCTGGCCGTCGGAACCTGCAAATGGTCACTTTTTCATTACGTCGGCGACCAGAACGGTCGATGAAATTGAGCAAGACCTTGCGCATTTGGACGGCATTCTTATCGACGCCAAAGATGTGTCATGGGTAGAGTTCGTCAAAAAACCTGAAGACAAATCATGAACAAAGTAAAGCAGCCGCCAGCGCAACCACGTCCCACAACGAGCGAAAAGCAGGCCAATGTGAACCCGCCACCTCAATACGGACGACCGCCGACCCCGCCACCACCGCCAAGAAAAAAGGAATAGCAGTACCCTCGGCATACGTTTATCACGTTCTATTGTTTGTAGCCGAGCAAAACACGGCCTAGCAGCCTTAGAATACTGTATGAAATCGGCTCTGTTCGCGAATTGTATGGATTTCGTTGATGTTTTGGAGTTTTCAGAGGAGAATTGCGTATGCGCGCTTCTCAGTTCAAAAACCTACTGACCGACTTGGCCAGTCTCAGCCCCGAGCAGC
>CAIVHU010000306.1 GCA_903905735.1 uncultured beta proteobacterium | reverse complement strand
TTTGACTTGCGGATGTGCAACTCACATGACTGCGTGCTGCCTCTGGCCAGAACCTGTCGGCACAGCAAGTCGAAACGGTCGGCATCGGGCGGTCCCATGAAGCCGGACAGCGGCTTTCCAATCAGATCGGCGCGGGGCATGCCCAGCAGCTTTGCAGCCATCAGATTGGCCTGAATGATCAGCGCCTTGTTGCTGACCGTGATATACCCCACGGGGGCAGCGTCGTAAAAGTCGGCATAACGCTCCTGTGAGGTGGCGAGTGCTAAGCGCAACTCTTCGTTTCGCTTTTCCAATTCCGTCTGAAGTGTTCGCAGGTTTTGAGGTGTGTCGCGCATCGCCTGCGCCGGCAGGCCAAAAACATTGCTAGTTGGGTGGGCAGTATCTTCACGTGCATCCACTTGGGATCGTGATAGCGGGGCAGACGCACCCTGTTGGATCAAAGTGATCCTGTTGGTGCCATCTGCAGTATCCGCAAGCGCGCTTTTGAAGTGCTTTGCTGTAAGGTCTCTGCTGTACATGGTAGTTTCAGTGGACGAATCAACTTTCTTGCGAAAAAAGGTATCAGCGCGCTGCCAGAAGCACTTGGTTGAGATTGGGATTCGGTCGTCTTGTATCAACGTTCGCCCTTGGCGGTGGTGCATCAAAATGATTGGCATCATCTGAGTTCAACTTGAAAACGGCCACGGTGCTCACCAGCTCTTGCGCCTGGGCTTTCAGGCTGCTGGCGGCTGAGGCCATTTCTTCCACCAACGCGGCGTTTTGCTGCGTGACCTGATCCATCTGAATCACCGCTTCACCCACCTGGCTCACGCCCAGGGCTTGCTCGCGGCTGGCGCCATTGATCTGCCCCATGATGTCGGTCACCCGAATGATTGCGTTGACCACCTCATCCATGGTCTGCCCGGCCTTGTTCACCAGGACCGAGCCCTGCTCGACACGCTCCACACTGGCACCAATCAAACCCTTGATTTCCTTGGCGGCAGCGGCGGAACGTCCGGCTAGGCTGCGCACCTCGCTGGCCACCACGGCAAAGCCCCGACCCTGATCACCGGCACGGGCAGCCTCCACGGCGGCGTTCAGCGCCAGGATGTTGGTTTGAAAGGCGATACCGTCGATCACGCCGATGATGTCAAAAATGCGGTTGGATGAATCGTTGATGTGTTTCATGGTTTCCACCACCTGCGCTACTGCGTTGCCACCCTGAACGGCTGTATCACTGGCGCTCATGGCCAACTGGTTGGCGTGGGCGGCGTTGTCGGCGTTTTGCCGCACGGTGGCGCTGAGCTCTTCCATGCTGGCGGCGGTTTCTTCCAAGGCGCTGGCTTGGGATTCGGTGCGTGAAGACAGGTCGTGGTTGCCCTGGGCAATCTCTGCGCTGGCGGTGGCCACGCCTTCGGAGCCGGACCTGACCTGCCCAACGATGCCCGACAGGCTATCGCGCATGCCCACCAGGGCATACAACAGGCTGGACTGGTCCCCGGCCTTGAGTGAAATGTCGACGCTCAGGTCACCTGCGGCAATGCGCCGGGTAATGTCTGCCGCCACATCCGGCTCACCGCCGAGCTGGCGCAAGATGCCTCGTGAGATCAGCAAGCTCGCCATCAGCAGCAAGCCCGCCAGCACCGTCGCACCGATCGAGGACGTGATGACGCGCGTCATGATGGCCGCGTTCACATTGTCAACATACACCCCAGAAACGACCACCCAGCCCCAGGGTGCAAACGCCTTGACGAAACTCACTTTATCCACTGGTGCCTGGCTGCCCGGCTTGGGCCACATATAGCTCACAAAACCAGAACCGCTGGCTTTGGCCACCTTGTCCATTTCCATCTCGAATAATTTGCCGCTGGGGTCCTTGAGACCGGACAGGTCTGTGCCGTCGAGCGCTGGACTGATCGGATGCATGACCATCTTTTGCTGAAAGTCCTGGATAAAGAAATACTCGGTGCCGCCGTATCGAAGTGTTTTGACGGCGGAAATGGCTGCTTTCTTGGCCTCTTCCTCAGGCATGACACCCTTGACTGCTAGGTCATGGAAGTGGGAGACCACGCCATGCGCGGTCTCCACCGCCTGCTGCAATCCGAGCTGGCGCTCGTGCATCAGCAGGGCTTTCTCTGAGTACAAAAATACGGCAACCAGCAAGACGATACCAGCCAGTGCACTCGCAATAAGCCATCCGAGTCGCGTGGAAATCTTCAGGTTATTCATTGTCATTCCCTTATTAATGTGTCGTGGCAACTGTTAAGCCCATATCACCGCTGGTCATGAGTTTCTCGATATCCAACAAGATCAGCATGCGTGAGTCCATGGATCCAAGGGCCAGCAAGTGGTCGCTGCCAATGCTGGATGCGAACTCGGGTACCGGGCGCAGTTGTTCAGAAGTGAGCGAAATCACGTCCGAGACTCCGTCGACCACGATGCCAACCACCCGTGGTCCAATGTTGAGCACAATCACCACCGTGAACTCGTCATAGTTGACGCGTTCCAGGTTGAACTTGATGCGCATATCAAGAATGGGCACGATCACACCCCGCAAATTGACCACCCCGAGCACGTGCCCCGGGGTATTGGCCATCCGGGTCGGTGGTTCAAAGGAGCGAATTTCCTGCACCCGCAGGATGTCGATGCCGTATTCTTCTTTGCCGAGCTTGAACGCCAGGAACTCATTGATGTGCGTAACCGCTGAACCTATGGCCGCGATTGGGTTCACTTGCGTTGGGATCGCAAGTTCTTCTGAAACATTACTCATGGAGGTTGCCTTTATCTGGATTTTTGGTGACGTTCGACCTGGCAAGCGGGCAGATAGCTTCCAACAAAGGGCCGAGTTCGGTAAGCTTGTCAAAAAACCAGTCTGCTCCTAGCGCTAGACTGTGTTGACGGTATTCGGCATCGGCAAGTATGGTCACGACGGCGATGCGAGAGGTGGGCGAGAGCGCTTTGAGTAGCTGGATGAAGTCGAGGCCAAAACCATCGGGCATATTCAGATCCAGAATCACCAACGCTGGGGGATGGCGCTCGACGCCGACCAGCGCTTGACTCAGAGTACCGGCCTCTCGGATGGTTGAAGCACCAACCGAAATGTCGATGAGATTGCGCAAACTGGCGCGAACCAGATTCGAATCGTCCACAATCAGTGCGTTGAAACTCATCCTGTGATGTTCGCGCATTCACCACGCTGGGGCAATCAGCCGCGACTGATTTGCAGGTGTGAAATTGCTTACCCCCGGGTAGGGCGAGCCCTACCCTTACAGTTCATGCGTAAGGGCGTAACGCATCAAGTCGGCCATGCTGGCAAGAGCCAGTTTTTCCATGAGGCGCGCCTTATGGGTGCTGACGGTTTTGCCGCTGATGGCCAATTGATCTCCGACTTCTTTCACACTCAGTCCTTGGGTCAGTAAGCGAAGCACAGTCAGGTCACGCTCTGTCACCCGGAAGCCGACCGTGGCGAACACCCGCTTTCGCTGCTCAAGAGCCGCACAGTGAGTGGAAATGGCCCTGTGACTATGAGTGTCAGCTTCCTGATTCCCTTGCATGAGTTTGAATGGCTGCTCCCGCAAGCGGTGGCTGACCGTTATGGGGACCGACTCGCCGATGGCCAATGTCAGCTGTCCGGCATGTCCACGGCCGGATCTAGTTGACTATTCGCACAACCGGTCCACAGTTGTTCTCCCCAACTTTTAGGAGAGCATTGTGGACACTGCAACCGCTTCGACTGCCAAAACTCCATGGAACAAGGGAAAAATTGTCGGCCAAAAGTCACCTCTCAAGCTCAAAGACATCTGGGCAATCAGAATTCGGCTACAGCTAGACCACAGGACGCGAGAGCTTGCGTTGTTTGATCTGGGGCTCGATAGCAAACTGAGGGCCTGCGATTTGGTGAAACTGCGGGTCAATGACATCTGTCATGGTGATCGCGTCTCGACCCGCGCGATCGTCTTGCAACAAAAAACGTCATTGCCGGTCCAGTTTGAAATTACACCGCCGACCCGTGAAGCTGTTGAAGCTTGGATCAAAGAGTCGTCGCTGAAGCCAGACGACTACCTGTTTCCGAGCCGTGTTCATGAATCACCACACCTTGGCACGCGACAGTACGCCAGGATTTTGGACGGTTGGATCAAGGAAATCGGCCTGGACCCGGCCCAATATGGAACACATTCCATGCGAAGAACCAAGGCAACCTTGATTTATCGCCGCACCAAAAATCTTAGTGCAGTTCAGTTGTTACTTGGGCACACCAAAATTGAGAGCACCGTGAGGTATCTGGGAATTGAGGTCGAAGACGCACTTGAAATGGCCGAGCAGACCGATATTTAACGGAAAACTTTGCCGTGGGACGTCACGGAAATTTTG
>CAIVHU010000305.1 GCA_903905735.1 uncultured beta proteobacterium | reverse complement strand
TTCTGTTGCCACCACTGCAAAGCCACGCCCCTGCTCACCTGCGCGGGCAGCTTCCACCGCCGCGTTGAGCGCCAGGATGTTGGTCTGAAAGGCAATCCCCTCTATAACCGACACAATGTCGGCAATCTTCTTGCTTGAGCCAGTTATCAGCGACATCGTGGACACGACTTGCCCCATAGCCTCGCCTCCCGTCTTGGCGACTTCAGTGGCTGTTTTGGCCAACTCGCTGGCATGTTGCGCCACATCCGAGTTCTGGTGAACCGAGGCAGTCTGTTCTTCCATCGCAGCCGATGTCTCTTGCAGGGCTGATGCTGCTTGTTCAGTTCTGTCGGAAAGGTCATGGCTTGCGGCGGCGATTTCAGCACTCGCGACCTGAACGCCAGAGGTTTGTTCGTAAACGTCATCGACCAATGAGTGCAGGTTCAGACCAGACTGGTTGATTGACCGTGCAATCAACCCAATTTCGTCACTTCGATTCAGACCGAGGTCTTCCCCAGGTTCACCGGTGGCCACTTGTTGGGCCACGCCCATGAGGCGACGCAGTGGAGATGCAACCTGCGCCTCAATCATCCAGGCTGAAAGCAGCAAGCCAAAGGCAATCGCTGAGCCAAGGATGGCTGCATCACCTCCTGCAATACTCGATAGTGACAAAGCCACGGCGGCCAGGGCGCCAGTCAGCAACAACGGCAAGCGAACCCGCCAGGCAGAAGGTAAAACCTGAAATGCGCTGGTCCAACGTAGAAGCCCGGTGCGAATCACCAGCCCCCTGTGAAAGGCAATCCCCTTGGCTTTGCCGTCTTTGAACTGTCGGTATAACGAGTCACATGCCTGTATTTCGGCGCGAGTCGGCTTGGTTCGCACTGACAGGTACCCGACAAGCACACCCTGGCGGCGCATGGGCGCGGCATTGGCGCGGACCCAATAATGGTCCCCATTCTTGCGGCGGTTCTTGACAAGGGCTGTCCAGGACTGGCCCTCTTTCAGACTACGCCACATGTCTGCAAATGCCTCAGGCGGCATATCGGGATGACGAACGATGTTGTGGGGCTGGCCAATCAGTTCATCCACTGAATAGCCGCTTATACGAATAAAGGCGGCGTTAGCGTAGGTGATATTCCCGGAGATGTCCGTCGTGGATAGTAGCGTTTCACCATCTGGGAATTGGTGCTCGGTCTGAGTGACGGGGAGATTTGTTCGCATGGGAGCCGATTGGATTCTGACTATTCTTGATTTCTCCCCCTGGCAACACCAACAGTGTATGGGAACAATTTGACCGCTCCGGCTATTTCAATTTGAAAAGAATGTCTCGAAGTCACCACTGAGAGAAACCATACATGACTTTGGGTGGTTTTAGGGGGGCGATTCAGGAGGAACCGCTAGCGCAAAGCGTTGCTAAGACGTTGACCAACTTATGGTCAACCGTCTTTTCGCCTCTACCGGTCTTGAACGGCCAGAGGGTGACCCAAGGCACCCGGCGCAGGTCTGCAATCGTCAGTCAGACGCTCACCTATGTCATTTGACGCACAGACCACACACTCGCAGAGAGATTGAATCCCATATGACCATGTTCCAAAATTTTCCATCGCTAATGGGACAGGTCAGCTGGGAGTCCCATGAAATCTTTGTACGAGACGCTTGAGGTCAGCCCTCGTGCGAGCAATTTCGTGATTCGCGCCGCCTACCGCTGCCTTGCTCAACACGACCATCCAGACAAAAACCCGGAATCTGAAGACGCAGGGCAGTGGATGTCGAACATTAACCGCGCGTACGCTGTGTTGTCAAACCTTGAAAAGCGGCAAGAATATGACGTGAGCCAAGGTATCACCCAAGATTTTTGCGAACGCCGCGGTGTTGGTTCTATATCGCCTGCGCAGCGCAAATCGCATGACAAAGGGTCTCCCACAGTGCGACCATTCGCCTTTCGACCTTTTAGTTGAACCCAGTATCCGCAACGCTGGTCAACGATTCGACGGTGCCGACAAATAGACACTAAACCCCAGCAGAGAGCTTGGATGCCATCATCTTCCTGCGGTCAATCTTGCTCCCGTCGACAATGAACGTGCCATCGCCAACCGCATGCACCATGCGTTTTTCCTTGCGGGCAGTATCCATACAGGCGGCGACTGCCTGCATCACGACAATATTGTGCTTTTCAATGATGTCGATGACCTTGCACTCGATGTTGGCGAGGCATTCCTTGATTAGGGGTGACTTGACAACTTTGCCCTGCAAAGCCGTGAGCTTGAACTTGGCAAATTTGTCTGTGTCTGTTCCTGAGCAAGTCCCAATACCGACCACCTTATCCAGCATGTCCACCGTTGGAATCGCAATGACACATTCCCTGCTCTTGCACAACGCCGCAAAAGAGTGGTTCCATTCACCCGTTGTGATGGCAAATACCGGTGTGAAATCCATCACTATGGTCCAGGAGATGGTCATGATGTTGTCTTTGTGACCATCATGCGTCGTTACGAGAACCACAGGCCCTCATTCCATCAGAGTAAAAACTTTGTTGAGTTTCATCTCCTGCATGAAAGCACCTCTTGAAGGTTCTTCGACCAATGGTTTAAAGTAAGGGGTCCATGATCCTCAGGCTTGCTGCCGGAAGCTGAAATAGGCAAGCTCAATCCATCACAAACCAGATGGAGAGAAAAGCATGAAGAACGGTCGGAACTATTGGGCAGGGCACGTAGAGGCAATCAAGAGCC
>CAIVHU010000304.1 GCA_903905735.1 uncultured beta proteobacterium | reverse complement strand
TTTGACTTGCGGATGTGCAACTCACATGACTGCGTGCTGCCTCTGGCCAGAACCTGTCGGCACAGCAAGTCGAAACGGTCGGCATCGGGCGGTCCCATGAAGCCGGACAGCGGCTTTCCAATCAGATCGGCGCGGGGCATGTCCAGCAGCTTTGCAGCCATCAGATTGGCCTGGAGGATCAGCCCCTTGTCGCTGACCGTGACGTACCCCACGGGGGCAGCGTCATAAAAGTTGGCATAACGCTCCTGTGCAGTGGCGAGCTCGAAGCGCAACTCTTCGTTTTGCTTTTCCAAATCCCTTTGATGCACTCGCAAGTTTTGAAGTGTCTCGCCTATCGCCAGAGGCGATAGTTCTGAAAACTCGCGAGGTGGGTGGACGGTTTCTTCAGCTGCCAACACTTGGGCTCGCGCTAGTTCCGCAGAAGCACCCTGTTGGAGAAAAGTCATCCTGCTGGTGCCATCTGCATTTTCCATAGGCGCGCTTTTAACGTGAAATACAGCACATAACAAAATACGCCGCAACCTGCTATGTAAAGACACGGCATGGTGGAAGCATAGCGCAATATTTCATGATTCGGGGTGGTGCGTCCTGCACCATGAGAGTTAGTGTTCGGTGCTGAAAGTTCTCTGCTACACATGGTGGTTCCATTGGATGAATGGACTTGATTGCGTCAAAAAGGTACATTGGCAAGCATGGCAAGAAGCAACTTGATGGGGCCTATTTGGGTTGTGGGCGGCATACGGGCTAGAGTGCCACTTCCAGGTTTCACGCCCAGAGCTTTTCAAGCACCTGCACTGCTTGAGCGTAATCGGCTGCCGCGCGACTGCCGGGCGCGTGCACCCGCACCGGCTTGCCCACCGCAAAGGCTTCGGCCACCTTGATGTCTGTGCGAATACCCGGGAGCAATCGCGCTGCGCCAAACTGGTGTGACAAACCGGCGTTGACCTCGCGGTGCTGGCCAATGCGCAGGTCAACCATCACCGGCAGGAAACCCAGCACCCGGAGCCGCTCGTTCAAGCCACGACTCGCTACTCGAAACAGCAGCCGCGCCAGTTGCCTTACCCCCTCACCAGACAGGTAGTGAGGCACAAACGGCACCAGTACCCGATCGGCTGCGCATAGGGCGTTGATTAGCAAGCCATCTAGAGAGGGCGGCGTGTCCAGGATGATGGTGTCATAGTCATCCATCAGTTGCTCGGCTTTCAAGGCATCGCTCAGTTGCAACTCGCCCGCCCCCACACCGCCGTGTTCAAATAAAGGATCGGCGGGAATCAGGTGAAGCCCTGGCCAGCTTGATTCGACCACCGCTTGGCGCAAGCCGTAATGTCCGGCCAGAAAACCATGCACAGTGGGTGTGTCGCGCCGCGGTTTGACACCCAAGCCTACGGCGCAATGACCCTGGGTATCCAGGTCAACCAGCAGCACGCGCTGGCCTTGCGCCGCTAGCTCGGCCGCCACATTCACTGCGGTAGATGACTTGCCCGAGCCTCCCTTGCGGTTGCTGATGACCAGTGTGCGTGCCATGGTGTTCAGAACAGCTCAATGTTGGGCCGCCCATCGGCAGATGTCGCCGCGCTACCAACGGTATCTATGTGCGTGTCACGCTGACTTTGCATCACATAGTTGGCCATCTGATCGTCCAGGCGCTGGCGCAGGGTGACCATGGTTTGCGGGTCCCAAGGCTTGTCCGCCAATTGGTCGGCCATGTTTTGCAGGTGGTCGTTGAGTTCTTCTTGCGCCTTTTGCACCTGCTCCACACGCTGGCGAATCACGTCCTGAAACTGGATGTGCCCCAATGCGTCAGACAGGCGCATCACGATGTCCTGATGCCCGGCCTTGACACCGTCAATGATCTCCAACAGGCTGTTTGAGGCGGCCGAGAACCGGTGCTGCATCTCATCAACGTCAACAATCACCTGGCGCATGCTGCCTGAGGCCGAATTTCGCTCATCCGCCGCAGTGGTATTTTTCAGCTCTTCGTCAATGCCTTCGGTGGCGGTCTTGATCTTGAGTGAAATGTTGACGGCTGCTCCGGCCGTGCGGTTGGACAGCTCGCGGATTTCTGCTGCAAGCACCGCAAAGCCGCGTCCGGCATCACCAGCGCGGGCGGCCTCCACGGCCGCGTTGATGGCCAGGATATTGGTTTGCTTGGCGACTTGAGAAATGTCGGCCACCAGGGTGGTCAGGCTCTTAACCTCTTGCAGTCGCTTGATGCGTCCGAGATTGATCGCAACGTCTTGTTGCTGCTTGTCCACAAACGTTTGCAGGATCAATCCCAGCTGCTTGTCCACCAGGACTTTTTCCTTGAGTGCTGTGGCCAGCTCGTTACCACTGTCTTCTGACGCATTGATGCGCTGCAATTGCTGGTTGGAGACCCGGTGGATGGCGTCGAGCGACGTGATCAGGGCCATGACGCCATGCTCGGTTTCCTTGACAGCACCATCAAGCTGTTTGCTCATCACATTCAGAAAGGGCGCGACTTCGCGCACCTCGGCCACCACTTGCTCGCGCGGCATATGCTTTTCCAGCATCAGCCATTCGTCGTCAAAGTGCTCCTTTTTGGCCAGCCACTTGAAGATGAACGCCAGGATCGATGAGCCACCAAAGGCAAGGCACAGCACCGCCGCCAGTTGCAGACGCAAATCGACATCAAGTGAGGACATGAGTGTCTCGTGCATCCACGGAACGATTGCCATCAAAACTGCGGATGTCACAAGAATGGCAGCAAGGCCAATGACCGAAGGAACGGATTTAGGGGGTGACTTCAACATCGCCGGCTCCAAAACATGAATGGTCTGCCCGTTATGTCAAGCACCCGGCACGACCTGTTTGATCACCTTGACCAGATCCACCCCGGACACCGGTTTGACCAACCAGCCAGTGGCACCCAGTTTTTTGCCTTCATCGCGTTTTTTGGCGTCACTCTCTGTGGTCAGCGTCAAGATGGGCACAAAACGGTAGCCTGGCAGCGCCTTGACGTTTTTGATGAGTTCGAGACCACCCATGTTGGGCATGTTGATGTCGGTGATGATCAGGTCCGGTTTCAGCCCGGCCTTGAGCTTGTTCATCGCCTGCACCCCATCGCTTGCGGTCTGCACGGCAAAACCGTTCATCTCCAGGCTGGACTTCACGCTCATGGTCATCGTGGGAGAGTCGTCCACGATCAAAATGGTTTTTGCCATACAAGTGTTTCTTTCAAATGATTAGATAGTTACCAGCACGGGCCTGAGCCAGTCGGCCAATGCCGTATCCGTTGGCAAGGCGCACACCGGCACGCCAGCGGCCAGCAGCACCTGAATGTTGGCCGGATGAAGATGCGTGCAGGCCGATAGATCGACCCGAGCGGTGGGCTTGTTTTGCAGCCACTCCAGTAGTTTTTCGGCATCTTCCACACCGACCTCACCACTGAGCAGCGCCATTTTTTTGCGAAATTCCATGGTCATCAGAGCATCTCCTTGAGATTGAGCACCATCAGCACCGAGCCGTCGCCCATCAGGGCCGACCCGGCGTAGCACTTCAAGTTGCCAAGAACGCCACCCAGAGGTTTCAGGATGATGTCGGCCGTGCCGTGAAACTGATCCACCAGCAAGCCCACCGTGGTATCGCCCAGGCGCACCACCAGCGTGGCCAACTCATCGCTGTCATTGCACAAGGGTGGCGCAGCCAATCCCAGCAATGAATTGAGTGATAGCAGGGGTACCACCTGACCGCGCAGCACCGTGGCCTGGCGCTGTTTGATCTTGCGCACGCTGGTTTGGGGGACCCGCACGGTCTCCACCACCATGTCCATGGGCACGCCAAACATCTGACCATCTGAGGCCACGGTCATCACGTTGGTCACAGCCATTGACAGCGGCAGCGACAAGGTGAGTGTGGTTCCCTGGCCTTTGATGCTCTCCAAATGGACGGTTCCGTTGACCCGCTCTACAGCGGTGCGCACCACATCCATGCCCACGCCCCGGCCTGACAGATCCGACACCACTTCTGCGGTGGAAAAGCCAGCAGCAAAAATCAGGTTGATGGCTTCCTGGTCGGTGATTCGGTCAAGTTGGTTTTCGTCAATCACGCCCTTTTGGTAGGCCTTGTGTTTGATGACTTCGGGGTCAATGCCTTTACCGTCATCACTGATCGAGATCAGAACCCTGTCGGACTCCTGTTTGGCGACAATTTTCAGAGTGCCTGACGCAGGCTTACCGGCAGCTAAACGCACATCCGGCATCTCAAGCCCGTGGTCCAGACTGTTGCGCACAATGTGCACCAGCGGGTCACCCAGGGACTCAATGATGTTCTTGTCGGCGGCGGTGTCCTCGCCTTCCAGCACCAGATGGACCTCTTTGCCCAGGCGGCGGGAGATGTCGCGCACCAGGCGAGGAAAACGCTGAAACACAAACGACACCGGCATCATGCGCACCTGCATGATGGCATCCTGCATTTCTTCAGAGATGCGGTTGATGACGGCGTATTGGGCCTTGATCTCACGCGAGAGCTCGCGCATGCCAAACACGTTTTCAGCGCGGTTGGCCAGGTAGGGGATGGCGTTTTTGGCCACCACCATCTCGCCAATCAGATTCATCAGGCGGTCGACCTTGACCTGATCCACCTTGAGGCTCTTGGTCGTGTTGCTGTCTTCAGCCCGGCGACCATAGCGCGACTCGGTCTCGGGAACATCCGCAACGACGGGCATCTGAGCCGCAGAGTTTGCGGCAACGCGTTCGCCCTGATCGGGTTGCACCAATTCAACAGGCTTCCGAACAGAAATGTCACCAGCTTCGGATGCCTTGAGCGGGGCCGCCACAGGTGTGGCCAGCTCAACGACAGGGGCCTGAGCGTGGTCAAAAGCAGCTTCAAGCCAGTCGGCCAGAGGGCGAGCCTGCTTGCGTTGCATGGCTTCTTCAGCGGCCATGGCCAGCGCGGGTTGTTCTGCCAAGCGACCGGTGGCTTTGAGGCAACCCGTCAGCGCGACCAGCACCGCTTTGAGCCGCCCGACCACCCAAGCCGCGTCGTCTGGCAAAGCCAGGATTTCACGCTGGACGGCCAGCACGTTGGCGATCGCCTGCAGGCGGCTACTGCCGAGATTGTCCGATGGTGCAACTCGAACCTTCACCTCCGGCGCGACCACAGGTGTTTCGGTTGATGCAGTTATAGGAGCTTCTGGCGCATGATCCACGGGGGCTACAGGCCATTTTGGCGCTTCAAACGTGCGCAGCGATTCGATCAGGGCACGCAAGGCAGGCGCTGACACCGTGGGTGACGCTAGCAGCGCAGCCATCCAGCGCAACACCGATGACAGCCAGAGCGACGGGCTGGACAGATCCAGCAACGAACGCACCGAGCGCCCCAGACCATCCAGGTCCGAGCGCGCCAGAAAGCCCAGCGCATCACTCACAAAATCTTCGTAGATCGGGCCCCCATTGGGGTCGCCTTGAGGCAACACGAGACTCAGGGGTGGCACCTCCAGCAGCGTGATCTGCTCGGGCACGTAACGAAAGTGTTGCAGAACTTCGGCGCGTGGTGCGGCCAACAGCATGTCAAAGTCGAGCATGCAGTTGTAGGCGTCCAGCTCGGCCAGAGGTGGCCAGTCCGCCCTGGCTGCCATGCCGCCCCACAGCAGGCCAGGCGTCATTTTGGCCTGATGTAGCGGGTCTTCCCCCTGAAAAAAGCAGTCCGACGCAGGTTGATAGCCTAACCAAAGCAAAGTTTCGCCAGCCTGGGCCTG
The DNA here is from genome assembly GCA_903905735.1 of uncultured beta proteobacterium. Classification (GTDB taxonomy): domain Bacteria; phylum Pseudomonadota; class Gammaproteobacteria; order Burkholderiales; family Burkholderiaceae_C; genus Rhodoferax. The sequence continues at coordinate 11,045 of CAIVHU010000304.1, read as the reverse complement.
TTGCCAGGCTTGCAGGCGCACATCCTCGGGCACGCGCGCCAGGGCGATGGCGGAGATGTCTGCGGACAAGTTGCCAGCATCACCACCGGCATCGGGGATGGGGCTGTCGGCATCAGGCGTGTTGCGCTCCTCCTCGCTGGATGAGTGCTGGGTAGACGGTGCTTTGTCCCCGCCCCCTAGGAGTGCACGCAGACCCGCAGCCAGTGCCACAGCATCTTCGGACAGACGCGGCTCGGGCGGCTTCTCGTGCTCGATGTCGTCGCACAACATGCCCACAAAGTCCATGGCATCAAGCAGCCGGTCCGCCAGGGTTTGCGAGTACGCCACCCGGCCATTGCGCACGGCGTCCATGAGGTCTTCACCAGCGTGCAGCACGCGTGTCATTTCCGGGAAATCAAACAGCCCGCTGTTGCCTTTGAGGGTGTGAACCAGTCGGAACAGCTGCGCCATCAAGTCGGCATCGTCGGGCGCGTTTTCAAGCGCCATCAGCATTGAGCCAATGCCCTCCAGCGCGTCGCGTGCCTCCGACAAAAACTGCTCCAGCAGTTCATTCATAGCTCAAGCTCCCCCAAAAACAAGGCCACTGGCTGCAGCAGTTGCTCGGGTTTCATAGGCTTGACCATGTAAAGGTTGGCTCCGGCGGCATACGCCCGGGTGCGGTCACCCTCAGCGGCTTCGGTCGAGATCATGATGGCTGGGGCTTGCGGCATATCTTGTTTGCGTAGTTCACGCAAAAAGCCATAGCCGTCGAGCTTGGGCATGTTGATGTCCACCAGGTACAGGTCAAACGGGCTCTTCAAGGCCTTCTCGAGCGCCTCAATACCGTTGACGGCCTCTTCGGTCTGGTAGCCTGCACCCTGGAGGATCTGCCGGTGGTACATGCGCACGGTGGCGGCATCGTCAACGATCAGTATGCGTTTCATGTTGGGTTACTCCGAGGGCTTTTGGTAGACGATGGCTTCAGGGAACTTGCGCACCTTGTAGAGCGATGAGATGCGGCTCATCGACTCCGAGTGCCCCAGACAAATGAAGCCGCCGGGTTTGAGTGCGTCGTAAAAGGTTTCAGCGGCTGTTTTGCGAGACAGGTCGTCAAAATATATCAGCAGATTGCGGCAAAACACGATGTCAAAATTGCGGTAAGGCCGGGTGTCAGCGGGTTCGGACAGGTTGACGCGGGTGAACTCCACCGCGCTACGCAAGTCGTCACAAATCTGATGGCCATCGCGCGTATGGCGAAAGTATTTGGACAGGTAAGGCTTGGGCAATTGCGCCACCGAGCGGTCTGAGTACAAGCCCCGCTTGGCTTGTTCCAGAATTTTGGTGTCAATGTCTGAAGCGATGATCTCCACGTCAAACTGTTGGATGCCGGCCCATTTCTCCAGCATGTAAATGGCAATCGAATATGGCTCTTCCCCTGAGGATGACGGCAGCACCCAGATGCGTATCGGGCTGGTGTTGCGCTTTTTCTCGACCAACAACGGCAAGATGGAGTTCACCAGGCAATTGAACTGGTATTCCTCACGGAAAAAGTAGGTCTCGTTGACAGTCATCAGATTGGTCAGAGTCTGCAACTCCTCGCCGGAGGCCTGAAAGCGCAACATGGTGAAGTAGCTTCTGAACAAGGCGTTGTCGGTGGCTGCCATGCGCTCAAGCAGTCGCTTGTCCACAAAATAGCGTTTGCTCGCTTCAAATTGGATGCCGGTCTTGCGATAGAAGAATTCGCGGAATTTGTCAAAGTCTTCTTCGGAGATGCTGGGGATGGCCATGGTGGTCATTTCAGTCTTCGAGAATGCGTTTGATGGCCAGGTCAGCCGCAAACTCGATGTAGGGCTCACCGGCAAAGCGGGCTTTGAGCTGGCGCAGGGGCTCCAGCGCATCCGTTTGCCCGACTTCGCCCAGCAAGTCAACGGCCGTGGCGCAGACGTTGATATGCGTATCGCTCAAGATCACCTCGCACAGCCAGCGCTCCACATCAGCGTGGCGCAGTGACTCCAGAATATTCACTGCAAAAATGCGCACATCCGCATCGTCGTCGTGCAGCAGGTCTTGCATGATTGGCGCCACCGCATCGGGCAGCTGCTTCATGGCCTCGATGGCCTCATTGCGCAGACTCGCGTCTTCGCTACGCAGGCATTCCACCAAGCCCGCCACCGCTGTGGCATCGCCCAGGTGGGTGAGGGAGGTCAAAATTACCTCGCGCACCGAGGCATTGGTCTCGCTGCGCAAGCATTTCACGAGGGCGTCTGAGGCCTGCGGGCATTCGACCAGGTCGCGCGCGGCCCAGCGCCGAACTTCAGCGCTCGGATCATTCAGATTCGCCTCCAGATTGGCGCGTTCGCGCGGCTGCTTGCGTGAGAGGTGCGGAGTCTGGCTCAAGCCTGTGCTTTTGATCAGGGCCATATGCGATTTCCTTGCTTTTAGCGATTGGCCCAGGCCTTGACCTGCGTGGCGACTTTTTCCAAGGGCACCACCACGGTGGCACCGCCTTTTTCAATCAATACCGCTGGCATACCAAACACCACAGCGGATTCCTCCGATTCGGCAATGGTGCGACCGCCGCCTTTTTTGATCGCTGTGAAAGCATCGGCACCGTCATAGCCCATGCCGGTCAGCATGATGCCCACTAGGTGCTGCGGCTTGATGTGCTCCAGCGCGCTGCGTGCCAGCAGTTCCACCGACGGATGCCACAAATGCTCGGGTGACTCCGGCTTGGGCAGCACCGTGAGGACGCCAGCGCGTCGCGTCACCACCATGTCAGCGCCACCCTTGCCGATGTAAATCTTGCCTCTTTCCACGGCCATGGGCCGGTTGGCCTCAACCACATCCAACTCGCACAGCGTATTCAGACGGGCGGCAAAGGGCCCGGTAAAACTGCCTGGCATGTGCTGCGCCACCAACACCGGCCACGGAAAATTGGCTGGCAAAGCCGGCAACACCTGCTCCAGCGCCCGGGGCCCCCCGGTAGAAACACCAATCAGCAGCAAACCTTCGCTGGACACGCCCGATGACATTGGGGCGGCGCTCAGGGCGGCGTCCCGCTCGTCACGCAAACGCTGGCGCAAACCCTGAGCCGAGCTGGCTGGCCTGGTTGCTTCTCGCCGGTTATTGCCCAGTTTGGCGCGTGCCGCTGCGCGCACTTTGGCCAGCAGATCGGGCTTGATCTGATCAAGCGTGAGCGAAATGGTGCCACCGGGCTTGGCCACATAATCGACCGCGCCCAAGTTCAGTGCCTCGAACGTGGCCAAGGCCCCTTTTTCGGTCAGTGACGACACCATCACCACCGGCACCGGCCGCTCAGCCATGATCAGTGACAAAGCGGTGATGCCATCCATCTCGGGCATGTTGATGTCCAGCGTCACCACATCAGGCCTGAAACTGCGGTTTTCGTCGACCGCCTCCTGGCCGTTGCGCGCCTGGCGAATCTCAAAATCGCCCTCGGCCTGAAACAGCTGCGTGAGTTGGCGACGCATCAGCGCCGAGTCATCAACAATGAGAAGTTTGATCATGAAACCAACAGTTTGTGTGTGGCCGGAGGCAGTTGAGCGTCAGGTTTATGCCGACAGACTCGCCAAGCTCGACAACTCACCAGCACCCAGCAAATGGCTGGGGTCAATCAGCTGCAGCATGCGTTTTTGCTTCTCCAGATTGGCCATGCGGGCCAGCAGCGTGGACTGCTCGGCTGACAAACACGGTGCCGGCTCTATGGCGCTGCGTGGCACTTTCAGCACCTCGGCCACCGCATCCACAATGAAACCGGTGCGCACGCCGCGGATCAAAAACACCACAATACGCTGACCATCGTTGCGGGCAATGGTGTCCAGGCCCAGACGGCGGCGCAGGTCCACCACAGGCAAGACGCTGCCGCGCAGGTTGATGACGCCTTCCACCGAGGCCGGTGCCTTGGGCACATGGGTCAATGTCTCAGGCACGCGGACAATTTCTTGCACGCTGTCAATCGGCACGCCAAATTCTTCAGCGCCCAGACGGAAGACGACCACTTGTTCGTCGTCACCCAAGCCCTCTTTCGCGGCACTGGATTCGGTGGTGGACTCGGTATTGGAACTCACGGTGGTCAAAGCCTCTTTGATGGCCGAGTGGCGAAACAGGTTGTCGGTGGAGATGATGGACACCAGGCGCTGGCCTTTGTCCAGACGGCAAATGTCGGTGATGTCAGCCATGTCGCCGTCACGCGCCAGCAGGCTGGGCATGGCCTCCACGTCACGTTTGGCCACGCGCAGCACTTCGTTGACGTTGTCCACCACGATGCCGACCGATGCGCCGCCAATGGCCACCACCACGATGCGGCTTTGCTCATTGGCATCCTGCTCGGCCAAGCCAAACATGCGCCGCAAGGCCACCAGCGGCAGTAGCCGGTTGCGCAGTGTCATCACGCCCAAAACGTGCGCCTGGGCATGCGGCACCTGCACAATCTGCTCCGGTATTTGCACAATTTCCTGCACGTCTTCAATGGCAATGGCGTATTCCTGGCCAGCCACGTCAAAGCTCACCAGATGCAGCTCGGCATCACTCACCAGCAACTCATCAGCGATGGCTTTTTTGCCCAGGCTCTGCGCGGCTACACCGCCTTGGCTGCGGCTGATGGCGGCGATCTGGGCGAACTCCTGAGCAATCAGCTTCTCGAAGTTGAGCACCATCACCATGGCGTGCCCGCCAATCTCCTTGATCAGGCCGGTCAGCAAGTCGGTGTTGACGGTGCCGCGAATGCCTTCCACGCCTTCGATCTTGCTGGCTTCCACGCCCACCACGCTGGCCACGCGGTCCACCACAAAACCCAGTGGCTGGCCAATGTCAATGACGATGGCGCGCGAGGCGTCATCGGCCTCACGCTCAGCGAAGCCCAAGGCGCGGCGCAGCGACACAATGGGCAGCACCTTGCCGCGCAAATTGGCCAGGCCGTTGAGCGTTGGAGGCGACAGCGGCACCCGCACCACGTCAGGCACGCGGATGATTTCCTGCACCGGGGCCATTTCGACCGCAAACACCTCGTCGCCAGCGACAAAGGTCACATACTGACGCGTGTCAGTCGTCTTGGCGCTGACGTTGCCGCCATCCGCTTGCGCAGCTTCTACAGTTGTTTCACTGGTCATTTGGAGTGCACCTCAATCAGGCGCTTTGCAGCTCGTCGGCCAGCGAGGAGATCTCTTCGATCGCGCTGGCGAGCTCTTCCGCGCCTTGGGCTTGCTGTTTGGCTGCGGTGCCAGCTTCTTCTGCCGCTTTAGATGCTTCTTGTGCCGCAGAGGCGATTTGACCGACTGCTCGCGTCACTTCGGCCATCGCGGTTACCACTTCTTTGCCCGCATTTAGAATTTCCTGCCCCAGGGTCTCCACTTCCACAATATTGCTTTCAATGGAGACCAAATTGACGGCTGTGGCCTTCGAGTTTTCTACTTCAGCGGCAACTGTTGCCACAATCTCATTGAGGTCACTGCCAACGACGCCAATCTGGTCTTGCACAGCTTTCACCAGGTCCTTGATGCGGTCAGCGTTTTCAGCCGAGTCTTGCGCCAGATTGCGGATGTCGGTGGCCACCACCACAAAGCCCTTGCCAAATTCGCCAGCACGGGCAGCTTCAATCGAGCCGTTGACGGCCAGCATGTTGGTCTGGATCGATACGGTGGTGATGGCATCGACAATTTTGTCGATCCGCCGGGACACCAGTTCGAGATCTTTGACTTGCTTGATGCTGACCTTGCTGGCTTCCGCTGAGGCGGTGACGTTGGCAATCAGGGTGTCGACCGATGTCTTGTTGGTCGCCAACAAAGTGCGGATGGCCGCCATTTTTTGAACATTGACAGTTCCTCTGTCCACCGAGATTTGCGAGCCGCGTTCAATCTGGTTGGCTACGGCTGCCAATTCTTCGCTGGCCGCAGCCTGGACTTCGGCACCCTTGCGAATTTGCTCAATGGCAGCTGTGATCTGGGTGCCTGAACGACTGATTTCTTGCACCGCGGCCGACAGCTCTTCAGCTGCAGATGCCACCTCTTCAGCACTTTTCACCACATCGGTGGAGGTCTTCAGGTCTTCAGCCAATTCGGAGAGGTGTTGCGCGGTTTGTTCGCTGGTGCTCAAAGCCTGAGCTTGTTCTGCGACAGTCTTTCCCGTTTCTTCGGAGGCTGCGGATTGCTCTTCGGCTGCAGCGGCAACTTCCTCACCACTCTTGACCGACTGCACTGCACCTCTGGCAGATTGTTCTGCACCGACGGCGATTTCATTGACTCCTTTGACGATGTCGGCTGCATCACCCCGGATTTGGTCAAGTTGGCCCGTGATGACCTTGCCATTTTCAACCTCGGCACCCATGGTCTTGGCTGATTCGCTGATACCTTCCGCAATCACCTTGACTTCTTGCTGGATTTGCCCGACCAAGTCCTGAATCTGTTTGGCACTTTTCTCAGAGGTTTCGGCCAGGGTTCGCACCTCATCAGCCACCACCGCAAAGCCCTTGCCATGCTGACCAGCGCGCGCGGCCTCAATGGCGGCGTTCAGGGCCAATAAATTGGTTTGATCCGCTATGCGAGCCACCGCTTTGACAATGTCGCCAATATTGGCGGCTTGCTTCTCAAGGTCACCCACCATCCCCATAGATGCAGTTTGCCGCCGTGCCGAGAGACCAACGTTGTTCACCAAATTGGCAACTTCAGCTGAGGTGTTGGCCACCAGTGTTTGCGTCGCTTCGGCACGGTCACGCGTGATGGCCACGTTTTTTTGCTGCATTTCAATGCCTGCGGCTGCACGCCGAATGGAGGATAGGCATTGCTGGCAGGCCCCCGAGGCTTCCTCAGCACCGGTGGCGAATTGATCAGCCGCGCGTTTGAGTTCTTCAGCGGCAGAGGCGGCTTCAGCAATTCCAGATGACATCTGGCCGGTTGCCGCCGCAATTCGCTCAGCCGCCTGCTGCTGCTTGGCCAGGGTTCGGGCGCGTTTGCGCTGCACTTCAGCTTCACGCGCGGCAGTGGCAGATGTGCGGCCATTGCCTCCAATTGCGTCAGCAGAGGTGGCGCTGGAATTGCCGGTAACAGGTTTTTTGACTAAGGCCATAAACGAATCCTTGGTTAAATCGGGAGTGGGTGAAAACAGGAACAGGAAGAGTGGCAACAAGCTCAGTGTGCGAGCGCCGGCGAGGTATTCGGTGGCAACTGCTCGCGCACCACGTCAATCAGCATCTTGGGCCGAAAGGGCTTCATAACGTAGTTCTGCGCGCCTAGTTGTAGGCAGGCCTCAATGTCGTCGGAGTCATCTGACGCGGACAGCAGCACGATCGGAATGGACTGCAACTGCGGGTTGCTTTTGAGTGCCTGACATACCTGCAAACCGTTCATGCCAGGCATCATCAGGTCAAGTAGGATGAGGTCAGGGTTGGCACTTAGGGCCAGATCAAGACCACTTTGGCCGTCATCGGCTTCCAGCAAATGAAAGCCCTCAAATTCCAGCGCCATCTTGATCAGCTTGCGAAAGACTTTGGAATCGTCAATCGTCAAAATCGTGCGTTTTTTGTTTGGATTCATCGATTCAGACGAAGTTTGCTTGATGTCATGGGCAATTTCCAGAATCTGGTTGCGCCCAACGGCGTCCTTGAAAGGCCGTTTGATGGACTTGAAATGCCGGATCTCAAAGACGCGTTGGACTGGTTGATGCCCCACAGGCCCAACGCACCGATAACGATCAGTAGCACAGACATCAGGTCCATCAGAAGAACAAGGCGGTTAGAGATATTGAGTTGGTTCATGGGTTAGGAGCCAGATAGGAAAGAGATCAGCCGAAGGCGGCTTGTTGACGCACCACGTCAAGCAGCTGTTCAAACTCCGTGGCTTTGTCAAAAAACCAGTCGGCACCCAGCGACAGGCACTGAGTCCGGTAGCCATCGTCCGCATGGATGGTCAGAACCGCCACGCGCAGCTTGGGGGAAATCTGTTTGAGCGTGCCGATGATCTGCATGGCCAGGCCGTCGGGCAGACGCAAGTCCAGAATCACCAGCGTGGGCGGGTCAAACCAGGCGCTCTGCAAGGCCTGGGCCAGCGTCCCCGCCTCTGCCACGCTAGCGACGCCCGCAATGCTTTTGAGCAGCCCACGCAAACAGTCGCGGATCGGCTTTGAATCATCAACCACAAGCAATTTGGTGGGCATCCCGCGATAGTGACCACAGTCTGCTCCGAGCGGTATCGGTCTTGGCTGATTCTGGGGTGGGGAGAAGCTGATGGTGGGTAGGGCTCGCCCTACACGGCCGACGATCGGCCTGGCTACTGCAGTAGATCGTGCGTCATGGCGTAGCGCATCAGGTCAGCCACACTGGAGAGGTTCAACTTCCCCAGCAAGCGCACCTTGTGGGTGCTGATGGTCTTGCTGCTGATGGCCAAATGCCTGGCAATGTCATTCACGCCCATGCCGGTGGTGAGCGGGCGAAATAAGAGCACCTCACAATTTGCAACATGGAGGTGCTTCAACGGGGTGATGTTGGCGATTTGCGTCAGCTCTCTACCAAAGCTCAGAAAATGCGCGGGCCCGGGGCCTTACGGAGGTTACATTTTTGGCCCTCCATATAGCTGCCTGTCGTAGCTGTCAGCCCATCGCTGCCTTGCGGGTCCACAACGTTCTCCCGACCCGACGTACAAAATTTGTGAGTCAGCTTCCGAGAAAAGTGGCTGATTCCGCCAGACGCTTATGTGCAGTTCCCAATTGTTGGCGCGCCAAAGAAAAGGCTACGCCTGGTGTTGACCAATCTCTTGGCGCAACCATTGCTGAAATGCCAGCACCACGGTCTGTTTTGTTGCTGCTTGTGAGATCACCAGAAAATAGGAATAGATCGAAGGCAAACTGAGTGCAAATGGGATCAGCAGCCGCCCTGCAGCGATGTCAGCCTCAATGAGCTGCTTTTGGACGAATGCAACGCCCTGTCCATCAAGTGCCGCTTCGAGCGTCAAAATGGCATTTGAAAACCGCAGGCCGCGTTCAATATCCACATCGCTGACCCCCGCGAGCTTGAGCCAGGTCTGCCAGTTCGGCATGCGCTTGACAACCAATGTTGATTCATCGTGAATCAGGATGTGATGACGCAAATCCTGAGGCTGTTGCAGCGGCTGATCACCGCTGCACAGGTCAGGGCTACAAACCACTACAAAGTCTGGGGTGATCAATTTTTCAACCTGATAGACCGGGTAGAGGCCGGTGCCGAAACGAATCGCCACTTCGCTTGTTTCGCTGCGCGGATCGATCAACGTCTTGGCTTGCTCGAGCACATTGTCAGGATCATCGATGTTGTCAATATTGCTGGTGATCCGGATCAATACATCCGGATGGGCAGCTGAAAATCGCGCCAATCGAGGAATCAGCCAGCGTACCGCAAATGCCGGTGGTGCGGTCACATTCAGCGATCGCCGCCTGTGATGCTGCGTTGTTTCGACACCCGCAGCGAAATGGTCCAGACCATCACGAATGTTGGGATACATTGCCAAGCCGTCTTCAGTCAACTCCAGCGCGTTGGGGTTGCGCAGAAACAGGGCTACCCCGAGATAGGACTCAAGTTTTTTGATCTGCTGGCTGACTGCCGCCGGGGTGACGTGCATCTCGTCCGCCGCCTTGGTGAAACTGAGATGGCGCACCGCCGCTTCAAAGGTGCGAAACGTTGAAAGTGCGGGAAGTTGGTAAACCAAGAGGGGGCCTGTTGCCAAGCAGCAGGCTAAGTAAAACTAGGGGTGACCATCATAATTCATTGGTTGCTGCAGTGCAGCAATCGAACTACATTCATTTATCCGTTTTCACCGCCGCAACAGCCACCCCTTGGGTGCTTGCTACTGCCAGTGGCGAATATCAGATGCCCTTGTTTTCGGTCTTCTCAGACCCAACGAGGTGCTTTATTCACTTTCAGGGAGTCAGCAATGAACGAGTTATTGGATTTGAAACAGGCGATCGACCGGAATACGAATGTACTTGCCATGCCTGAGTGGTCAGAAGTTTTTGAGAGGCAACAAGCGCTGGAGACCCCCGTCTGGGTCGAGGAATGGCTGAATCAGGGTCCAGACCCGATCAGCCTGAAGATGGAAGACGGGACTGTCGATACCTGGCTGAACATCGCCATGCGTCAACAGCCAGTCGAGGCACCAGCATGGGAGACAGAATGGATCGACTGGGCGCAAAGCAGACCACTCTCGCCTTCTTTGGTCAAAAAAAATGGGGCCGAGTACCGCGCCGCGATAACAACTCGACAACCGGATCAGCCATCAAGTTCCGCGCTGCGTAGGGGAGCTACCGGTTTGCGGTTTATACCGAACCAAAGGCGTCCGTTTCGACCACAGCAAACATCGAAACTCTTGTCAGCGTGAGCCGCCGGACTCGGTGGGCTTGGACCCCGGCATCAACGTCAGCGCCAGGACCGGCGTGGCGCCGTCAAGCATGTGACCGTACATCATCACAAAGTAGGCGGCGAGTTGGGCACCCCAGCATCAGCGTGGTGTTGAAGTGCTCGAAACTCATCAGGAACAAAATGGCTGCCCCGCCGATCAGCGCCGGCTTCAGGTATGGCAGGGGGATGGTCACCGCGCCCTTCCAGTAGGCAGTAAGCTCGAGATCAGGAATTGGACATGGATATCAACCTGAGTTTTATATGACAGTTCAATGGACCGATGCACTCAAAACCGGCGATGCCGAGATTGATGCACAGCACCTGGAGTTGTTCCGCCGGGTCAACTTGCTGCTCGCAATGACCGATACGATTAGCCAGACCAAGTGTCTCATCAGTCTGTTCAAATTCACCCGGGAACATTCTTCACACGAAGAGTCCGTGATGCGCAAAATCCGCTGCCCGGACATCTTCCCGCACCTCATTGAACATAACGAACTGCTGACCCAGCTGAACCGGGTCGCTGAAAGCATCGCCAATGAAACTTTTGTTGTAACTACTCAGCCCGGTTTTAGGCAACCGTACTGATTTCAGGCGAAGCTGGGCTGAGGCGTTGCACCCTTGAAGGCTGCAACGAGGGAGTCAAAAATATTGGCCCCCTGCTTGTGCATGGTGGCGCAATAGGAGCGAA
>CAIVHU010000303.1 GCA_903905735.1 uncultured beta proteobacterium | reverse complement strand
TGGTTTCGTTGGGCCTGGTATAGGGTAGGGAAAAGACCCGACCCAGTCTTGTTGGCCTATCGCAAAGCTTTCACCACAAAAGTCAGCAGAGTATTTGCGGAGCCAAACCGGGATTCACACCCGGCCAGGCCGCGATTTTTATTTCCCACAGGATTTCACGTAGGCCGCCAACTTCTGATCGGAGCTTGCGATATGGCTCAAAAGCTGACCCCGATGCCGAACTCGTCTTGTACGCGGAAGCCTGGAGCCGAAAAATCGAGTTGAACAGGACATTTGACATGGTTCGTGAAGCGGCGAAGCAGCGGCATGCAAACCCCATGTTGACGGTGGCACTTCGCAGCGATGGCACTGTCGAGTCAGTGTCTTTTGTTATTTCCAGCGGTGTCGCGGAAATCGACGAGGCAATACGCCGTATCGTGCAAAGTCAGGCGCCTTATCTTTCGTTCCCGCCGGGCCTAGCTCGCGAGTACGACGTCGTCGAGATCCGTCGAACTTGGTACTTTGACATGTCAGTCCGTTTGTACTGATGCGAAAACACACTCTGGCGGCACCAAAATGAGCCGCGATGGCAATGTTGTGTCAAAAGGTTGCGGTAGGCCCGGGTTTCTGAGACTGGTAGCACTGAATCGCGGCAGTGCGAGTCCACAACTCTCTCCCGAACTGCCGTACAAATTTGATGGTCGGCGACCAATAAAAGTGGCTGACGCGACCAGACTGATGGGGGGTGCTGATCTCTTCGATTTGGCTGCTTTGTCCGCCAGCTATCAAGACCTGAACGCCGCTGCCCATGCGCTGGGGCGGATGCAGGAGGCGGTGCTGGGCAAGGCGCCCCAAGACGACCATTGTCAACACCAGCGCAGTGCAGACTGCGTTACCCATGGTCTATACAACTGAGGAAGTGCGTGCGATACATGAAATGCTGGAGTCCCAGTGTCGATGCCAGAATGCCGATTTGTACGACAGCGCTCCATCAAAATCCCCGTTCCAGCGGCCTCAAAATCACCATCGGCGATGTTTAGCAGACGCATGCTTGTCGTCGCAAGCCCGCACCGCCAAGAGCAGACCGTCTGGAGAGGTACACCCTCGTAGCACGGTGCCACCACGCGCAGACGATGCCTTGATCTCCGCTGAAACCGCCTATATTTGTGGCCAATGCACAATCCCTGGCATTGGGCCGAACCGAATCAGATGCAGCTACGTGATGCGCACGGACTGAACGTGCCACCGACCAGGCGTGAAGCCTTGTCGTGACATCAACAACCACAAACATCCTTGACATCTGGCGCAGTGAAACATAGCGCCAGAGGTCATTCATTCCATAGCAACATTCATCCATGCAGTCACTTCAACAGTTTTTGACGGTCTTTTTCAGCTTCAAGGCGTATGTGATGCTGCCGCTCATCATCTTCCTCATCGCGCTGGCAGTTCGCTTGCCGCTGCGCCAGGTGGTGCTGAGCACGGTGAGCCTGGCGGCCGGTTTTGCCGGGGTGTTCATTGCCTTCAACTTCTTTGTGGCCAATATCAGCCCGGCAGTGCAGCAACTCACCAGCGTGCGGGGGCTGAATTTCCCGGTGCTGGACGTGGGCTGGCCCCCCTTGGCCGCCATCACCTGGGCCTCGCCGCTGGCGGCCATTTCCATCCCGGTGGTCTTGGTGGCCAATCTGCTGATGCTGGCCTTAGGCTGGACCCGCACCATTTACATCGACATCTGGAATTACTGGCATTTTGCGTTGATGGGGGTGCTGGTGATGTCGCTCACCGGCAGCATGGCTCTGGGCCTGTCGGCGGTGTTGGTGATTGCGGTGTACTGTTTCAAGATGACCGAGTGGTCGGCCCCCGATGTGGAGCGCGAAACGGGTCTGGTGGGTATTTCTGCCTCGCCGGTGTCGGTCAACGGACTGGTTCCTTATGCGGTGTGTGTGGACTGGTTGCTGGATCACATTCCGCTGGTCAAGTGTTGGAGCTACAACCCGCACAGCCAGGGCGACGAGCCGGGGACCGCCAGTGGGCTGGACCTGCTGGGTGAACCGATGATCATTGGTGGCGTGATGGGGCTAGCGTTGGCCACGGCGGCGGGGTATGACTTGGGTGCCACGCTGGAGTTGGCGGTGCACATTGCGGCGGTGATGTTTCTGCTGCCCAAGAGCGCCGGGCTGATTGGTGACGCCATGATGCCGGTGACGGTGGCCTTGCGTGACCAGGTAACGCGGTTTTTCCCACATCGTACAAATCTGATTGTGGCCATGGACACCGGGTTTTTGATGCACCACAAATCGGTGATGGTCACCGGGCTGGTCCTGATGATGCTGGCGGTGCTGATTGCGCTGGTGTTACCCGGCAACCAGGTGCTGCCGCTGGGCGATTTGCCGAACCTGTTTTCGGTCATGTCGATGTCGGTGTTGATCTTTCGCGGCAATGTGTTCCGTGCGGTGGTCGCAGGTGTGCCGGTCATCATCACGTTCTTGCTGATTTCGTCCCACTTGGCGCCGCTCTTCACCCGGTTGGCGAGCCAGACACCGTCCTTCAATGCCACCGGGCTGGGGCAAATCACTGCGTTCACTGATGGCGGGCACCAGTTGCGGTTTCTGATTTATTCGCTGTACCAGGGGGATTTGTGGGCACTGTTGGTGCTGCCCCTGGTACTGGGGGCCATCGTTTTGGTGCGGCGGCGGTTTCGGGCCAACTCCCTGATGTAAGCGCCAGATCCATTTCGACGGCGTTGTTGCGCGGATGTTGGCGAAGTCATGCCATCCTGCTGGACCTTGCTGGCAACCGTCTTGGCCACCATCATGCTGGCACCACGAAAGAACTGCAGCCGCTTGGTGACCTCGTCAACAGCAGCGGTCAGGGCGGTCACCATGCGGTCATCATGGCCTGAAAGGGCTTGCCGGTATTGAACTCCAGCGGTCACGATGGCAGCACCGTCTTGCTCAACACTCTTGCAGAGTTTGTTGACCAGCCCTTTGCTGACAGGGTGCTTTTGCGCGATTTGATCCTGACTTGACTGGCCG
>CAIVHU010000302.1 GCA_903905735.1 uncultured beta proteobacterium | reverse complement strand
TTCTTGACGGGATGGCTCAGTTTGCCCCCGCGCAGCTTGAGTTGGTCAATCACGAGGTACTCACCCTTGGGCATGGTGAAGCTGTCTCGCGTCAGTTTGAGGCTCTTGGCCTTGACCAGCTTTTCAGTCGCTTCCTTGGCTACTGGCACCTTGACGGCTTTTGCGACAGGCTTTGACACCTTTTTAACTGCTGGTGCTGGCACCACCACCGGCTTTGTCTTTACTGCCGTTTTGATGGCTGTACCAGCAACGACTTTGGCGACTCGCGGGGACACCTTCTTGACCGGTGTTTTGACTGCTTTTGCGGTCGCAGCGTGAGGAGCGGACGTTTGCACGGGGTCAATTGCGTTCGGTGTATTTACCACGGTGGCCTCAGGCACGATAGATGGGTTGCTTGCTTGGATCGATAACATGCCGACCTCCTTCATCAGAATAACGAGGTATATAGTTTATCTCGTTTAATGAGAGGTAGTCAAACAATGCCGACATTGGCACGGTGCAGCCCAATGGGTTGGGTTATCAGTCGAAGCAACAGTCACAGCTTCTGATTTTGGAGTTATCCAAGGTTTCAGAATTTGGTTTGGCGATCGGTTGCGTGGACGGCACTGCTTTAGCCTTGCCTTGTCTGACCAAAGGCGACACCACGCAGGAACTCGACAAGTCCACGGTCGGTCTCAAGTTTTGCGACCAGAGTGCCCGCTTGCATGACATCACGAGCGGCCCCGATGGTCTCTTGCAGACCTTCAGCCTGTTGGTACCAGCGTTTCGTACGCCGCTTGGACAAGAGGGTATGTAGAGCTTCGATACCGTAACGCACTCGCTTGGCGAAGATACGAACACGGTGTTGACTAGCTGGGCTGCTTCTGTCCTTGCCAGCAAGCTTCAATTGCGAGTGCAGACGAACAATGCGCCGCCGGGCCCAGCCTTTCAGGGGTACTTTGCGCTCAATTCCCGCATCGCCCAACGAAGGCATCGCAGACAAATCTTCGAGCCATTGGGTGACCGCCAGCAAGAACGCACCAACCGTTGGCCTATTGAGCGCGTAGCGCACGGATTTTCGTTGAAGGCTGGCAGCCTGCTGCAAGGCCTGCATCATCGTCTCCCATGCGTCGGCACGCTGGGCGTCACCAGCCACATATGCGTCCGCAAGTGGCGGTAGCGTATCGGTCCGCGCGACATCAAGATCACGCAGTTCACCCAGGAAACTCAGAAGCGTTTGCAATGCTTCCCAAGACGGCACAGCGTCGACGGCCAATGCAGGTTTGAACAGGCGAGATGCACTTCGAAAGCGTCGCCAACCGACCCTGGCCTGGTGCACCACTTCAGGGTCATCAGAGGTGCGTAGCGCGTTCAAGTTGGTGGTGAACTGACAGAACATTTCACGCAGCACGCGACCCGCAGCCTCTGACAATGGCAGATTGGACGACAACTTAGGGGGTTTGGCACCCAGCGGTTTGTCCTGGCAATCCATGGCCAGCGCATAGCCACGCTCTGCTTTGCTCACGTTCACCGGCAGAACTGCGATAGTGCGGGCGATCTGCTGCGCTAGATCAAATAGCGCTGCAGGCTGCCCCGCCAATAGCTCCAGTTCCAACTCGCAAATAGGGGTGAGCTTCTTTCCCGCCACGATGTGTCCGAGGTCTAGCGCTACCTCAATCAGACTACCGTCACGCCGGCGCACCGACCAACTGGTTCGCTCAAAAGTCGTCACAAAGCACGGTGCCAATGCCCGAAACACCGTGCCATCCGGGTCGATACCTGCCCAAGGTGTCGCTTTGAGAACATCCAACGCCAATGTAGCGCTGGGCACGGGTACTTCCCATTCACCACGCTGGCTCAACGCTGAGTCACCATGGCCGCCGGACTTAAGGGTCTGCAACCACTGCGGCTTGGCATCGCTGCCAACGCGCCGTATCCGCAACGCGACGCGCTTTTGGCGCAAGAGTTGCTCGGGCGTATCGTAGTAGATGTTGTGCAAATGCTGGTAAGTCGGCTTACGACGTGACAGTACCGGCACCCGGGCCAGTCGCTTGACCAAGCTCGACGGATCAGAGCCCGGCAGTGCCAGCTTAAGTTCGATTTCCTGACAAGATCGATTGAGATCCGTTGGTTTCATAGGGTTCACCTCGGTTTGAAGATCCAGGATGTCCTTCCTGCAGGCTAAAAACAACTGACGGACTTATGCCAACGCATACTGTCAGCCATTCTCAAATGTTTGATAAGGATGCCTCAATGAAGCCGCAAGGGCGAGGGCGGCTTCTATCATTGCACTGGGCTTAAATTGTGTAGGCTATATCAACCATGTACGCAGAAGTGGCAAATCGATCTATTGCATTTGATGACCTCACACTCGATTTGTTGAATTTCAATTTCAACTTGATGGATGATGGTTTCATCGAATCAGATTGGTGCCCGAGTTCCTGCGGTGTCCCAAACACCACTTGGCGCGCGGTTGCTACTTGTTTTGTCAAAAAAAATCGACTTTCCAGCGGCTATTGCATGACTGGGCAATCACTGTCGTAGGGATTTCTTTGAATAGATGAAGCACTGACACGTCAATGTCACAATTCAAGCATAAAACAGTACAAACAATTTACATTGTTTCTATATAGAGGAGTCCGACATGAAGAATTGCGTCAATTGGCTCTTGAATTGGTTTGGATCGCTTGATCATCCAAATCTGATGGGCTTTATTACTTTGTCCGGAATTTCTTTCAGTCAGTGGCCGGATGCTGCCCAACGTCCCAAGTGACAGTTCAAGAGCTTTGTTTTGAACGTGACTCAAGGAGTTTGCAGTAGGTTTGTGCGCTTCTGGGTCAATTGCTGGCGAATATTTCGCACCGCGACGATCGAAAAATATTTCCCCACCTTGGCACCCTTCATCAAGCGTGCGCGCTGGGCTTCGTACAAGGCCCC